>JAGHUS010000160.1 GCA_018064685.1 Bacteroidales bacterium
CATTCAACACCATTGCCCTCTTTACGACCAGCAATCGCGAGGTAGTGGATTTTTACTGCAACATCTTCGGCTTTGAGACCGACTGGGACGGCAAGGAGCCCAACGTGGAGATGCGCCTTGGCGGCATGCGCCTCCTGCTCTTTCCACGGGAAGACTTCGAACAGATGATCTCGCAAAGACTGTCCTATCCGTCAGGCATCAACGGCACGATGGAACTATCCTTCGACGTACCAACCTTCGCAGATGTCGATAAGGAATACGCTCGCGCTGTGAGCATGGGTGCCAAGCCTGTCATGCAACCCACGACAGAACCTTGGGGACAACGCACCAGCTATGTAGCCGATCCCGAAGGTAACCTGATTGAAATCAGTTCGTTTAATGAATAAAGCAAAAACTATGAACATACGATTAGAACAACCCGAAGATTATCGTGAGGTGGAGAACCTTACGCGTGAAGCATTCTGGAATGTCTATGCACCAGGATGCGTGGAGCATTACGTGCTCAACCAATACAGAAGCAATCCCGACTTTATCCCGGAACTTGACTTCGTTCTTGAAGTGGATTCGGTAAGTTCACCAACAGGAAGGCAGATTATAGGTCACGTAATGTTCTCCAAGGCAGAAATCATACAGGAAGATGGAAACGTCTTGCCTGCATGGACTTTCGGCCCCATCAGCATCCATCCCGACTACAAGCGTAAAGGCTACGGGCTGACACTGCTGCAATATGCTCTTGACAAAGCCAAGGAAATGGGTATCGGTGTCGTCTGCATGGAGGGAAACATCGAGTTCTACAAACATGCCGGTTTCGTGGTGGCTAGTACATTAGGTATTCATTACCATGCGGAGCCAAAAGACGCTGAAGTTCCATATTTCCTTGCGCAAGAACTCATTCCCGGCTACCTAAACAGTATTGAAGGCACCTATCACACTCCGAAAGGCTATTATGTAGCTTTCGAAAATAAGGAAGCCTTTGAAGCTTACGAGGCAACATTTCCAGAGAAAGAGAAGAAAGTAATTGAAGGACAGATTTTCTAAACTACAAAAAGAGATTTCTCAAATAAAACAGTATTTCTGTAGTCTTTTACGAACTCGAGCGTCTAACGAGTGTACTCTGATACTAAAACAGCGATAATCGCACACAATAAGAGATGTGCAAGGAAGAAAGAATTATAAGAATATTAAGATTTTAAGGATTATGAAAAGATTGTTTTTAATTGCAGCCATAAGCCTGGGGAGCATCCTCCCCACTATGGCAAACGACATGCAGACAGGCGAAGCCGCGATGGACAGCATGTCTATAACACTTGGCGAGATAACCGTAAAAGGCACCCTGCCGAAGACGCGTGTGAAGGGCGATGCCATGCGCACCTTCGTCAATGGCAGCGTGCTGGAGCAGACAACCACGGCAACCGAGATGCTGAAGTATATCCCCAACGTGGAGGCAGAGAGTGGCAGCGTGAGTGTGACGGGTCGCGGAGCTTCGGAGGTCTATATCAACGGACGTAAGATACAGGACCTGAAGGAATTGGACCAGATTCGTCCTGAGCAGATACAATATGTAGATGTGGTGGCAAATCCTGGCGCACGGTATAGCGCATCGACACGCTCGGTCATCCGCATCACCATGAAGCGCCCTCAGGGCGAGGGCTTCGGTTTCACCAGCACCACGTATGGGGCTTATCAGTACGGCTGGACAGGTCAGGAGCAGTTCGACCTCAACTACCGCAAGGGAGGGCTAGACGTTACGGGTTCGCTGACCGGCGTGACCTACAGCGTTGGCCAGGAGCAGGTCCTCACCGTCCGTTCGATGGCTGGTGGCGATGTGCTCAGTCAGGTGGGAAGAGATCACACAAGGGGGCGCGCCAACTACCTCGTGCCGAAGTTGCAAGTCAACTACATCGTGAATCAGAACCATTCCTTCGGTGCATGGTATCGCTACAACGACAACTTCTACCAGCACGTCACGGCGCATCTCGACACGCATATCACACTGGGCGAGACGCCACAGGAGCGCACCGTCAGCGACATCTTTCACGACTGGAAGATACGCAGCCATAATGCTAGCATGTACTATAACGGAACGATTGGCAAGTGGAACATCGACTTCAACGCCGATGGTGTATGGTCGGACAACCGGATGCCTATCGAGACAACCGAGGAGACGCTGCTTGGGGGTAATACAAGTCACATCAAGGTGCTCAACAAGAATGATGACCAGATAGACCTCTATGCCGCAAAGCTTGTGCTGAGCCGCCCCTTGTGGAAGGGCCAACTGAACTTCGGAAGCGAGTACAGCTATAATCATCATGCCTATCAGACGCGATGCGACCAAACGGTTCTTGGAGCAGATGCCGATGCCGACAATCACGTCAACGAGAACATCGTCAGTGGCTTTGCCGAGTATGCATTGCAGTTGGGCAAGTTCGGCGCCACAGCAGGACTTCGATACGAGCATGCCACGAGCAGATACTACGAAAACGGCACGCTGAGCGATGAGCAGAGTCGCACGTACAACGACCTCTTCCCTAGCGTGACGTTGACCTATCCTGTAGGCATGGTGCAGATGTCTCTCAGCTACGCACAGGACATCACACGTCCCGACTATCAAAGCCTCAATCACAACATGATGTATGTGAACCGCTACACCTTCCAGTGTGGCAACCCGATGCTGCGACCGGAGTATGCCCACAACCTCGTCTATAACGCCAGCTATAAGTGGGCGACCCTTATGACGACATTCTCTCGAATGAAAGATGAGATATCGATGGTTGCCGAATCATATCCTGCCGACCCCAGCAAAACCTTGATGCGTTCGCAGAACATCAACACATACAACAAGGGAATGATAGCCCTGACGCTCTCACCTGTCATCGCACGCATCTGGCGTCCACAACTGACACTCTCCGGCTCGTTCCAGGGATATCAGGCGCAGGCATTGGATATGTCCTCGCTTCGCCTCGACCGTCCCATCTTCGCAGCCAAATGGCAGAACTTCATCACCCTGCCCAAGGGCTTCATGCTCATGCCGTCGTTCGCCTTTACAAGCAAGGGAGATGCCGGTAACATGCGCCTGAACAGCAATTCATACGCCATGGATCTGTCTGTTCGCAAGTCGCTGCTGAAGGACAAACTCACCATCACACTCAACGCCAGCAATCCATTCGAATGGGCCGATGCCGATGCCACCATCTACGGAGCTCGCCAACTGCGCACCGACAAGCACATCTACCGTTCGTTCTACGCCCACATTGTCTATCGCTTCAACGCTGCGCAGAGCAAGTACAAGGGCACAGGTGCCGGCGAAGCACAAAAGGCAAGAATGAAGAGCTGACCAGGCATTCTGAATAGTTTTCCTACACGCTTTATACCATATATCCGTATGAAGCGTCGAAAGTCATGCTGCGTGATTTGCAAATAAGATAGTAATCTTATTGCAACAAGATAGTAATCTTATAGTGATAAGATAGTAATCTTACAGCGACAAGATAGTAATCTTATTGCGATAGGATTACTATCTTATTCACATATCATGGAGCATGAACCTCACACATTCCGTACGCCTATTTATAATATGTATATAGGACAGCGAGGAATTACCCGAAGGGGATTCTGAGGTTTCTTTCTACGATTTTTCTAATTTGCTAGAAAAAAAACAGTATTTTCACTTAATAAAATCGGGGGTTGTGCGTTTATAGTATAGATGAACGTCACAGAATTTGAACATATAGCCCTTGAGTTGCGCCCTCAGATGCTGAGGGTGGCACTCGACTTCTTCCACAACGAGGAGGATGCCGAGGATGCTGTACAGGAGGTTCTGCTCAGGATGTGGCAGCGAGAATGGAGGGCGAACGACGACATCAAGGCGATGGCGATACGAGCCACCAAGAACCAATGTGTGTCGATGGCCCGCAAGCAGAGACTACGGCAACACCTGTCGCTGGAGGACGCTGCGCGGGGAGAGCCTAGTCCGGGAGGAGCCGACGAAGCACTGCTGACCCGCGAGCGGCTTATGATGATAGAGCTGGCCATCAGCACGCTGACACGCTCGGAGCAACGCATCATACGACTGACACAACGCGGGCTCGAAGCTGACGAGATAGCCGTCGTGACAGACATCAAACTCAACTCCGTCAGGAGCATGCTGTCGATGGCGAGGAAGAAATTGGTAAAGAGACTCTCCCCCCGCCCTCCCTTTAGGGAGGGAGCTGCATGTCAGGTGAAAGCAAATAAAAAAAACTCTTAGTGAGGAAAGAAGAAATAGAAAGCTATGAAGCATACATTATTAAATAAATATATGGCAGGTGAGACCACCGTCAGCGAAGAGCGCGAACTCAAGCGTTTGCTGCTTGAGGTGCCGCCGAGCCAGCTGAGCGAGGACGAGCGCACCATCCTCGAACTGCTGTCCTATGCCGAAGCAGAAACGGATGAGGAGGATATCTTCGCCATCGACCTTAGCGAGGAGTACGACAAGGTGGTGCGGCCCAAACGCAGCATCCGCCTCTGGCCCTACGTGGCTGCTGCCTGCGTGGCCGGTGCCTTGTTCCTCTTCCTCACGCCCCCTAAGGATGAGGCCGGCCAGCAAAAGGTTGAGCTGCCAATTGCTGAGGTTCTGCCCGACACGACGGCCACGGAACTGCTGGCAGACGCTACGTCAAAGACAACCGCACAATCGGCAACGGAAGAAGAGATGAACAGCGATAGTCCAGCCGCCCGCAGGCAACTCGTGGCAGAGATCAGCCTACCGGTTCCTACAGAAGAGGAGGAAGTGACGGAACAGCAAGATATTCCTACAACCGCACCCTCTCAGCTCGAAGAAAACATACAACTGGCCGCCTTGAAGAGGACAGTAGAGGAACCTTCGGAAACCTATACCATCACCCGTCCCGAACGCCTCGAATACACACCCGAGGAACTGGAGGTGCTCAAAGAGCGAGCCAAGGAAAAGTACCTGGAATGGATTCAGCTGGAGCAGGAGATACTGGAGGCCGACAAGCGTCGGACGGCCAATATAAAATAAAGAATAATAACCATCAAAACATACAGATTATGAAACGAATAGCATTAATCCTTTTCGCATCAGTTCTTGCTCTGAGTGGCCTTCAGGCACAGAAGAGGCAGAAACGCGTTGTCAACCTCTACAATGTTGACTCGGTAGAGTACGTTCCCGATACCGTAGCGGTCGACAACGAATACGACAGAATGTGGAAAGAAGCCGGCAAGCTTCACATGACTTATCCTATTAATGGACCCAAGAAGATGCAGATCGAGGTGCATGAAGTCATGGTGGTAATGAACAAGATAGCCCAATTCTATGGATTGAAGAACGAGGTGCAGACCGAGTCGGCACGTCAACCGGAGTCTGGTGCGCTCATCTCGAGTCTTAACATCATTCCTTTTCGTGCAAACCAGAATGACCGCATCGACATAGAGAAAGCCCCTTCGTCAGGAAAGTACGAAGAGACGGACATTCGGGAACTTATAGAAAAGGCCAAGCAAGCCTTCAGGTCGTGCAACATCAGCTATTCCAGCGGATACCTGCAAGGCCGTATGTATGGCCAGGAATACAACGTACAGATAGCCCCCGGCAAGTCACTCACTCTGCTTCTTCCGAACACCGACGAACATCTCCTCTACATGGAGGTAAAAAACAAGGAGAACCCCATGTTGCGCGACCTCTTTGCCGTGGAATGGGAATATGATGACAGTATTATGGTAAGCGGCGCTCTCTACTTCATCACCAACCGCCGCCCCGACCTGCCCGAGAAGGACGAGCAAAAGGCCGCAAAATTGGAATTCACCCAATCTCATACTGCCAATAGCGTCTTGCCCAGTGTGCATATCTCCATTCGGCAGCGTCTCGCGCTACTAGAAAAACTTGGCGAGAAATACGAAGAGGATATAAAACAATTGCAAGAAGATTTGTTCAACGCAGACACTTCCAAGGAAAAAAGGCGCATCCGCAAGCAAATCAAGCTGCTTAACAAGAAGCGCCAGGAGGTGCTCGACGAGATGCACCACATCATCATGAACTACAAGAAGAGTGAGAAGATATAGATAGTAAAAAAGTTAGTTTATAGCAACCGCCCACCTGTCTGTGAAGACCGATGGGCGGTGATGTGTTATTTCTTGCTTCTTTTTGCCACACCTACATTACTTCTGTTAGAAGACGCTTTTTACGTTCTTCTCTTGCAAGGCGAATCTCTTCGTTTATTTCCTCCAAAGTCATCTCTGATGCACCGGATTCTTCTGCACTCTTTTGCATGGATTCTATCGCCTTAATAGCATTCTCGCGTACTATATCCTTCTTACCCGATATGCCGATAGAGAACGGAATGCTCTGGGTGCGAACCACAGCGTTCACAAAGATATTGATTGCCGTGTTTGCACTCATACCAAACTGCTCGCAGAGAGAATCAAACTGAGTCTTCATCTGTGAGTCCAATCTCACTGTCATTGCCTGTTGTGCCATATTGTTTGCTCGTATTATGGTATCGTAATGACACCTATTAGACATAAATTTGGTGCAAATATAGTCGTTTTACAGATTCCACCCAAATTCTTTTTCCTTTTTTTGCACTTTATGCAATAAATGAATGTATTCTCTGTAAAAAAGTGCCAGCGATTAAATCTTTTTCCCCATCTTTGCGTCTGTATTAGTAGAAGGGGCATAAAGAGTCCATCAAAACAACAACAATGAACAAGGAAACGGAACAGCAACTGGCAGAACTGGAGCGGATTGTCACAGAACGGCAAGACTGGCTGTTCCGTTTTGCCTATATGCGAATAGGCAGTCGCGAAGATGCCGAGGATGTGGTGCAGGAGGTGTTACTGGGTGTGTTCGGACGACTACGCGAGAGGACAAAGGTGGACAGTGTGGAGCAATACCTCATCCGTTCGGTCAGCAACGCTTGCAATGATTACTTTCGACGAAGGTCGAAGGAGACGACGAAGTCAATGCAGTTGAAGCTCGTTTCGCTCGACAAGGCAGAGCAAATTCCGGCAGACGAAGGCGACAGGCAGATTCACGAAGAGTATCTGAGGATAAACCGACTGCTCGACTCACTACCCCAAGAACAAGCAGAGATAGTCCGGCTGAAATGCTACGACGAACTGACATTCAAGCAGATTGCGGAACTGCTCAACATCCCAGAGCCTACGGCAAAATCGCGATACAGATACGCCATACAGCACATCCAACAAATGATAAAGAAAGGAGACAAGAGATGAACCACGACATAGATAAATACGACGACCTGGACCTTGAGTTGCAGGATATTGAGCAGATGCTTGCTCCAAAGTGCGAGTTCCATGCCTCAGAATCGCTCAAAGCTGAAGTGTTGGATAAGGCCAGGCAGGCAGCAAAGCCTCGTCGCACCATAAGGCTGTGGCCTTGGGTGGCAGCCGCTTGTGTGGCAGGAGTGATTGCGTTGTTCCTCTTGCCGCCCAAGACAACAGACAGCGACGATGTAGGAGGCAAGCCACTCGTGACCAAGGTCGAAGAGGAATACGTACAGCAGCCAGTAAAAGAAGAACAACCTGTTGTTGCAGAGGTGGCTGAGCCGGAAACGAGCAAAACGCAGAAACGTGCAAAGCCACACCACCCAGAAGCTACATCGAACTCAGGCACTTCTACTGAAGAGAACGAACCAGAGGAAAGCCCCGTGCAGATGAGCGAGGAGACGCAAATGGAACTGCTCATGGCCTACCTCTCCTCCCCCAACCAAGAGATGCAAAGGGAGATTGATCCCGAAGAAGAAGTCAAGCAACTGCGCCTTCGCGGAGAGCGCATGTTGAGCCAAATAAACATCGAATAAAAAATATCATTATGAAACGCTTATTTATCCTTCTTATATTAGCAGCAGCACACTTGATCTGCAATGCCCAGGCAAACCCAAAGATTGAAGCCCTCTATGCCTATCTCAAGGCTCAGGGCATCGTACATTCCTACACTGTCACCAACACTAACAGCTACGGACTTCGCAAACGGTTTGTGGTTGACCTGGAACTGTACGACGAGAATCGTTTTGCTGCTCCGCCCGCCGGCCAGTACGATTCAGAATCCCTTCTCAGACGCATTCCTGGAGCAAAGGAGGATGCTGAGGAAAACGCCACAATCAACGGTATAAAAGTGAAGACGTTAGTCGTAGATGGCGAAGAAATCTCTCTTGACGAAAAGGATGCCATCAAAAAAGTCGAGTCCAAAATAGATAGCACCTACCGTGCAAAGGCAACCAAAAACCGCGAGGCATACAATCAGATACGACGCACACTCAGCGAGTTACAGGAGAATGCCGCCGAGAGCTACAGCTACGAATACCATCAGCACGGAGCCGACACAATTATCACCACCATGGCATTGAAGAACGCAGCCAATACCGGCGACAATGTGTTTTCCTACAAAAGTCCGCTTAGTCCTGTGCCTGAGATACAACGTGCACCGGAATATGTCTATTTCAAATATCTGAATGTGCCTGAAGAGACGGCCAAATTAAGTCCGTACGAAGCAAAAGGCATTTTGTGCTTCATATACGACGGCATCGTCGGCCCTGCCCCAAAGCCAACCCAGGATTTTGATGTCGCAGCATTGCAGAAGAAGCTGGCACCCATCTTCAAGGACAAGCGCATCAAACGCCGTGAGCTGCTTTGCCGACATGACCCCACCTTCGACCGCCATGCCTATAACGACAGCCTCAATCGCATCGGGCAACACACGAAAGGCATCCAGATGATGACGACAAGCAGCATGGGGCCTGGTGGCGAAAGTCATTACACCATCTACAAGTTCACCAACGAGGAACAAGCCAAGGCTGTCCTGCACCAGGTTTTGGATTGCGTAAATCAGCAGATAAAAGACGATCCAGAACAAGCATACGAAGTTGTTTCCGATGCATATTTCGGGACAAATTATGCTATAGACATCTTTTCTGGGTACCCATGCTCGCAGTCCTATCAAGATTATTACGAGGGTAAATGTGATGTGGTAAAGAAGATGGACATCAAAAGCTATATGGATACTGACGGCTTCTACATCATCATCAACGTCTATCAAGGCGACAACACCTTCCCTTACGAGTGGAAGACGCTGAAGTCAATGGTGAATGGAAAGAAGGAATACTACAAGGAGGCGCTATAGGTAAAGAAGTTATTCTACAGCAACCGCCCACCTGTCTGAGAAGACGGGTGGGCGGTGATGTATTATTTCTTAAACAGGTCGCTATGCGTCCCAGTTCTGACAAGACGAATCAGTTTGATAGAATCGGATATGTCATATAACAACAACCAATCAGGTTTAATGTGGCACTCCCAAATTCCGCTATACTTTCCAGAGAGAATATGCGGCCTATATGAGTCAGCCACCTGTCCATCTGTTTCAAGCATGTGAAGAATTACGCGGATATCTTCTATATCTGCGCCACGTTTAAGCATGAGCTTAAGGTCCTTTTTGAACTGTCCGGAATACTCTAACTCGAACATATTAATAAAGACATTGGTTCAACAAGTCATCTGCAGAACTCGCTTTATGCGTCTTTCCAGCCTTGACATCTTTGATGGCCTTGAGCGACGTTGCGTTTAGCCGATCCTGATCAGTCACAGACTTCTTAGAAGAAATGATTGTAACCCCTTCCATCACACTCAGTATCTTTTTCAATCCGTTCAAGACAGAGTTGTTCTCAACCTGAATAGTTATCGTTGACATAGATTTAATAATTTGTTTGTATTTGCAAATATAGTCGTTTTACAGATTCTGGCCAAATTCTTCTTCTTTTTTTTGCACTTTATGCATGATTTCCTCTTCCTTGTCGGCATAGAGGTCGTAGAGGAGAGTGGCGTTGCGCTTGGTCATCTCCTTGGTGAAGGCATTGTTGTAAAGGCGCATGCCACCCACGCTGAGCGACTCGAAATGCAGCTTGTACCATCCCACCTTGAGGCCGAGCGTCCAGGCACGCATGCAGAGTTCGTAGTCATCGCTCTGGAAGGGGGCAAAGCGGTAGTCGATGTGGTGGAGATGCTGCTGATAGAGTTCGCGGTTGATCCACATCGGAGCACGGTTGACGGACATGACGAAGCAGAAGTCGCCATGACTCATCTCCTCGCTGGTGTAGGTCTTCTCGCTAATGCGTTGACCGGTTGCCTCGTCGACACTTTCCTTCATGCAGAATCGTACACGACGACCATCGCATCCACCCAGAATGACCATATCGGGATGCTGCTCGAAGAGGCTGACAGCACGCTCGGCCCACTCTGTACCGGGAATCTTGTCATCGTCTTGCAGGAGAGCCACATAACGACCGTTGCAGAAGCGCAGACACTTGTCGTAGGTGATGTTCTCGTAGAGGTCGTTGGCACGTACGAGGAACTCGTTGGCACCCGTCAAGGCTGCTGCCAAGCGCTGGGTGTGCTCCAGGCTCGAACCATCGTCTATGACGATAATCTCGCTATTGGGGAAGGCTCGCAGCTGGGGCAGGAACGAGCATACCTGCAGACTCTTGTCGTGGCTCTGCACCACGAAGCTGACCAGCGGTTCCTTGATATGACCCTTGGCCGCCCAGGCAGCATAGCATCTGCCACCCTTCTTCTGTGCCTTGCCCGTTCGCTTCAGCAGCGACAATTTCAGTTTATCGAAGAATAATCGTATATTCATACTCTCTTAATTTATCAGACCCGTATTCTCCCCTTCGGGAAATTATGCATTATGAATTATGAATTGAAATGAATTCTTCTTTCTTCTCTCTTAATTTTTAATTATATTAAATAATGTGTGCAAAGGTACGACATCTTGCCGACATAGCCAAATCCGCAACGCACAAACATTTTTTCACGCCAAAGATTTTGTCAACTGAAAAGTTTTGCTTACTTTTGCAGCGGAAAAACGAGATTTAAGCATGCTACACGCTGATTTAGGCACAAAGCATTCTTATTTCTTCATTATTAATTTTTAATTCACCAAGATGGACGACTATCACGCGGAGAATATGAAGCAGTAGGTCAGGAAGCTCGCATCAGGCGCAGCCTCCCTGCGCCATTATCTATCAACCAAGAATAAGGATAAGAATAGGTGTTCCCCAACAATTCCTAATTCCTAATTCCTAATTCCTAATTCAAACAAAGATGCGAACATTCTGGAATACGAATCATGGTCTGCGTACCATCGACAAATGGGAACCCAACTGCTGGGTTCAGATAACCTGCCCTTCGCAGGAAGACAGCGACTTTCTGGAGCATGAGCTCCACGTACCCGATTACTTCCTTCCCGACATCGCCGATACCGACGAGCGTGCCCGTTACGACATCGACGACGGCTGGATTCTCATCATCCTTCGTATCCCGTATGCCAAGGAAACGAACTCGCGTACTCCCTTCACCACCATTCCTCTCGGTATCATCCTCAAGGGCGACGTGTGCATCACCGTCTGCAACTTCGAGACGAGCATGATGATTGACTTCGTCTCGTATCAGCAGAAGCGCGGACTGGGCTTCACCGACTCCGTCGACCTCACTTTCCGCCTCTTCCTCTCCTCGGCCGTGTGGTACCTGAAGCGACTGAAGCAGATCAGCGCCCTCATCGAGAAGGCAAAGCAGAACCTCGACCATAAGGTGTCGAACACCGACCTGATCAACTTCTCGCGCCTGCAGGACTCGCTGACTTACTTCACCACCTCCATCCGTGGCAACGAGACGCTGCTCTCGAAGCTGAAGTTCAAGTTGCCCGTCGACGAACTGGATGCCGACCTCATCGAGGACGTCAACATCGAGATGAGTCAGGCACGCGAGACGAGCCTCATCTACTCCAACATTCTCGACTCGACGATGGACACCTACGCCAACGTCATCAACAACAACATGTCGAACGTCATGAAGATGATGACCTCGTGGAGCATCATCCTCATGCTCCCCACCCTCGTAGCCAGCTACTTCGGTATGAACCTTATCAACGGCATGGAACATGTATGGTGGGGCTTCCCCCTGGCACTCCTCATCTCGGTGGTACTCATCATCGTCTTCTGGTGGTACTTCAAGCGCAAGTCGCTATTCTAGCCCGAATTATTCACAGACTAAAAAAAGAGAACGCTTTCTTGCGCAAAGCGGCACTCTCGTCACAGCTCACCATAATAAGATTCGAAAAACACATGCACTGCTTGCACTAACCTTGTATCGCACAGAATGACATCGTGTTACAAGGTGCATGACTCTTGCACTAGTCATGCACTAGTCTTGCACTAAATATGGGGCATTCTTACTTTACACACGCACGATGTTTCTGCATCTCTAAGCGTACATTTCACAATTTCCCTTGCGCCTTTTATGCGGTACACGCAGCATGTACCGCAAGGTACACCACGCATGTACCATAGGGTACACGGTACATGTACCTCAGGGTACACCGTGCGTGTACCGCACAGAAAGTGCTAGGGAAATGGGAAAATAGCGCTAGGCGATTCGGGCAATTGTGCTGCACAATGTTAGTGGAAGACTAGTGCAAGACTGGTGGAAGTGAAAAGGGAGTCTTCCACAAACAGAATATGCAGTGTTACAGCGTGATAGACCGTACTAGTGGAAGAATGCAGGTGAAAAAACAATTTGACTAGTGGTCTGTAAAGTCTAAAAGTTGACAATAGGATATAGATGCTTTAGCTTGATTCTGGCATCGTCTGTCGTGAACTGCCAGTCCACTCCCTTCTGCA
>JAGHUS010000092.1 GCA_018064685.1 Bacteroidales bacterium
AATCAAAATTGATAATTCATAATTCATAATTTTGCTGGGATTTGCTTCTGGAAATTCATAATTCATAATGCATAATTCATAATTAGGCTGCGCGTTGCTTCTGGCAATTCATAATTCATAATGCATAATTCATAATTAGGCTGCGCGGTGAATTCCGCCCTTGTCCCCATTCTAGTTATACTGTTCATACACCAGCGTGGAGATGTTCTCGGGCACGAAGAGTTGACAGGCGGTGCGGTAGAGGTCGTCGGCAGTGAGGTCATTGACACGCTGGCAAAGCTGCTCGCAGGTCTGCGTGGTGTTGTAGTGCAGATAGCGCTTGCCCATGTTGATGGCCATACTCTCGAAGGAATCGTAGGAGATGCCTATCTGCCCGATGAGCTGACGCTTGACGGTTGCCAGGGCCGAGGACGAGAGGGGTGCAGAGGTGAGTTTGTCGAGCTCGCGCAGGACAAGCTTCTGACAACGCTTGACATCATGCGGGTCGCACCCGAAGTAGACGGTCCAGAGACCCGTGTCGGTATAGCACACCGAGGCACTCTCGACTGTGTAGACGAGTCCGTTGCGCTCGCGAAGGGCCAGGTTGAGGCGCGAGTTCATGCCGGGACCGCCCAGCATATTGTTGAGCACATAGAGATGGAGGTGGCGCGGATCGGTGGCTGAGAAGGAGCGGACACCCATCATGACATGTGCCTGGTGCGTATCCTTATGTGCCACCTGGTGGGAAGGGGTGTAGACGGTAGGTGGCTGACGCAGAAGGAGTTGGACAGGAGATGCATTGCCCCGTTGGCTCGAAGACTCGAAATGTGGAAGATTCGAAGAATCAAAATCCCGAAGCAACTCCGACCTCCTCAGCGCCTTCTGCACCTCGCGCACGATCTGCTTCATGGGTATGTTACCCAGGACATAGAGCACCATGCGATCGGGACGGTACAGGCGGTTGACGAAGCGTTGCACATCGGCGCTCTTCATGCGGCGCAGTCCATCGGCTTCGCCCAGAATGGCATGACCGAGGGCATGGCCCTGGAAGATGTTGTTCTCAAACTCGTCGAAGATGAGGTCGGCGGGCGAGTCGTTATAGCTCTCTATCTCGTCGATGACGACCTCCACCTCCTTGTCCATCTCCTGTTGGGGATAGACACTGTTGAAGACGACATCGACAAGGAGGTCGACGGCACGTGCGAAGTGTGGCCGCAGGAAGGTGCTGTAGTATACGGTCTCCTCCTTGCCGGTGAAGGCATTGAGGTCGCCGCCCACGGTCTCCATACGGTTCAGTATGTGCCACGCCTTGCGGTGGGTGGTACCCTTGAAAGAGAGGTGCTCGGTGAAATGCGCTATGCCCTCCTCGCCGGGCAGCTCGTCGCGTGTGCCGGCATCGACGGCTATGCCGCAATACACCACATCGGTGGCCGAGGGTGATGCCACGATGCGTAGTCCGTTATCAAGTATGTAGGTTTGTATCATTGTGAGGGTCTGAGGTTGTAGGTTGTAGGTTTTAGGTTGTAGGGCTGAGGGGCTAAGGTTTTAGGTTGTAGGTTTTAGGTTGTAGGGCGTGAGGATCTAAGCAGCATCTCACCCAGTCTATTTCAAACATTCCTAAAACCTAAAACCTAAAACCTAAAACCTCACACCCTTTAACCTGAACGCAAAGTTAATCATTTTTAGGTATTTTGCTATGGCTGAACGGCGGAAAAGATGATTTGTTTTGCAGAAATGCTATTATATTTGTAATTTTGCAGCAAAATTGAAAGGCAAAAGAATGAAATTGCATGAAATGAGGATTGGCGATTCGGCCAATGTGGTACAGGTGGAGGGCAGCGGTGCTCTGCGCCAGCACTTGCTGGACATGGGACTGATACCGGGAGCCAGAGTGACGCTGGTGAAGTATGCTCCGATGGGCGACCCCATGGAGCTGCGCCTGCATGGCTACGAACTGACACTGCGCAAGGCTGATGCGGCACAGATAGAGGTGGAGGTGACAGAGGATACGGAGGGGATGCCCTCGGCAACGGAGAAGACAACGGCATACCTGAACACGGCCATACTGGCCAACCCCGAGATTCCGCACCCCAGATATGGCGAGGAGGGTGACCCGCGACACAACCATGTGCATCACCCGCAGACGGCCAACCACGACAACGCTACCGGCGGCGACGGCAGGGATGGCAGGCAGCGAATGCTGACCTTTGCACTGGTGGGCAACCAGAACTGCGGTAAGACGACGCTGTTCAACCAACTGACGGGCTCGAACCAGCATGTGGGCAACTTCCCGGGCGTGACAGTAGACCGCAAGGATGGCGAGATACGCAACCACCCCAACACACGGGTGACGGATCTGCCGGGCATATACTCGCTGAGCCCCTACACGAGCGAGGAGATAGTGTCGCGACAGTTCATACTGGAGGAGAAGCCTACGTGCATCATCAACATCGTGGATGCCACGAACATAGAGCGCAACCTGTACCTGACCATGCAGCTGATGGAACTGGACGTGCCGGTGGTGGTGGCGCTGAACATGATGGACGAGGTGGAGAGCAACGGCGGAACAGTGCGCATAAACGAGATAGAGCACATGCTGGGCGTACCGGTCATCCCCATCTCGGCCATGAAGAACGAGGGTGTGGACGAGCTGGTGAAGCATGCCATTCACATTGCCAAATACCAGGAGAAGCCTGCGATAAAGGATTTCTGCTCGCCCGAAGACCACGGGGGTGCGGTGCACAGATGCATACACGCCATCATGCACCTGATAGAGGATCATGCACAGAAGGCGCAGATACCCATTCGCTTTGCGGCCAACAAGCTGATAGAGGGCGACCACCTGGTGCAGGAGGCGCTGCAGCTGAGCGACAACGAGGAGAAGACGGTGCGACACATATTACGCCAGATGGAGGAGGAGCGCGGCATAGACTGCGCGGCGGCCATGGCCGAGATGCGATTCGGCTTCATACAGCGGGTGAGCGACAACACGGTGGTGAAGCCACGCGAGAGCAAGGAGCACCGACGCAGCCGTCGCATAGACCACATACTGACGGGCAAGTGGACGGCCATACCGTCGTTCCTGCTCATCATGGGCATCATCTTCTGGATCACCTTCGAGGCTGTGGGCGGAACACTGCAGGACCTGATGTCGGACTTCATAGACTCGAAGGGCGAACAGCTGAGGGCGTTGTTCGAGGGATGGAACATCAATCCGTATGTGAGTTCGCTGATACTGGACGGCGCATGGGCGGGCGTGGGCAGCGTGCTGACCTTTATACCTATTATATTATGTCTGTTCTTCTTCCTGAGCATGCTGGAGGACAGTGGCTACATGGCACGCATCGCCTTCGTCACCGACTCGCTGCTGCGCAAGATAGGACTGTCGGGGCGTAGCATCGTGCCCATGCTGATAGGCTTCGGCTGTTCGGTGCCTAGCATCATGGCTACACGCACGCTGCCCAGCGAGCGCGACCGCAAGATGACCATCATGATGACGCCCTTCATGAGCTGCACGGCCAAGATTGCCATCTACGGCTTCCTGGCCCGTCCGTTCTTTGGCGACAGGGCATGGATGGTGATGATAGGACTGTATCTGCTGGGCATCATGGTGGCCATCGTGGTGGCTGTGGTGGCTAAGCTACTGGTGTTCAAGGGCGAGGCGGTGCCGTTCGTAATGGAACTGCCCAACTACCGATGGCCGGGCCGAAAGAACGTGGGACACCTGTTGTGGGACAAGACGAAGGACTTCCTGCAGCGTGCCTTTTCGGTCATCTTCGTGGCTACCATCGTCATCTGGTTTCTGCAGCACTTTGACTTCCACTTCAACCTGCTGACCGACGAACAGGTGGGCGACTCCATCCTGGCCAGCGTGGCGGGTGTCATAGCTCCCATCTTCAAGCCTCTGGGCTTCGGCGACTGGCAGACGACAACAGCACTGACTACGGGCTTCATAGCCAAGGAGAATGTGTGTGCCATCATGGAGCAGGTGTATGGCGGTTCGGCTATGCTGCCCTCTATCATGAGCAGCAGCACTGCCCTTGCACTGCTGGTGTTCTGTCTGCTCTACACGCCCTGCGTGGCGGCCATCGCCACCATACGCCGAGAACTGAGCACACGATGGGCCATAACCATCATCGTAAGCCAGTGTGCGATAGCATGGATCTGTGCGCTGGCGGTGAAGACCTTAGTTTAATTCATAATTCATAATGCATAATTCATAATTAGGCTGCGCGATGCCCTCACACTGCTTAGAGTCCTCCCCTCGGGGAGTTAGAGGGAGCTTTTAATTCTTTAAGATCGTGAACGTACAAAGCATCATATTACTGAGCATCTTCTTGGCTGCTGCCGCAGTCATGCTGACTACATATATAAGAAGGTGTAGGCGGAAGGGGGGATGTGCCGGATGCAGCTGCACCAATTGTGCACTGAGAGGACTAAAAAAAGGGGTATAATGCAGCATTCGGGCTCCCTAAAACCCTTTTTGCTATTCTTTTTTGCAAAAAGTCAGTGAGTTATTTGGTGAGTTTGATTTTTTTGTCGTAACTTTGCACCCGCATTTGCGAGACGGTCCCAGTGTGTGGTGGCTGCTCAGCAAACAAGTTTCATCATTAAATCAATACAATCATGTATTTGGATTCAGCAAAAAAAGAAGAGATTTTTGGTCAGTTTGGTAAGAGCACTACCGATACCGGTAGCGCAGAGAGCCAGATTGCATTGTTCACCTACCGCATCAGCCACCTGACTGAGCACATGAAGCAGAACCGCAAGGATCACAGCACCGAGCGTGCCCTGACCGGCTTGGTTGGTAAGCGTCGTGCTTTGCTTAAGTACCTCAAGAGCCGCGATATCAACCGTTATCGCGCTATCATTAAGGCATTAGGTCTGCGTAAGTAATGGGAACACTGAAGAAAATTCTTCCCGACATGCTAGCGGTGGTGGCTTTCGTCATCATCGCTTTCGCGTATTTTTTCGTACCTGTCAGAGACGGCAAGGTGCTGTCGGGACACGACCACACGGGTGCCGTAGGTAGCGGCACCGAGATAGAGAGCTACATGAAGAGTCACGACGGCGAGATACCTCGCTGGACTAACACACTGTTCTCGGGAATGCCTACCTACCAGATGGCACCTACCTACCAGAGCAGTACGGTGCTGGCTCAGTCCAGAAACGCATACAAGCTGTGGCTGCCCGACGTGGTGGCCTATGTCTTCATGATGCTGCTGGGCTTCTACATCATGCTGCGTGCCTTCAACTTCAAGACATGGATGGCGGCACTGGGCGCCGTGTTGTGGGCCTTCTCAAGCTATTACTTCATCATCATCGCTGCCGGTCACATCTGGAAGGTGCTGACATTGTGCTTCATCCCTCCCACCATAGGTGGTATGGTGCTGTGCTATCGCGGCAAATATGTATGGGGTATGGCAGTGACGGGTATCTTCACGGCCTTGCAGATATTCAGCAACCACATCCAGATGACGTACTACTTCATGTTCGTCCTGGGATTCATGGCACTGGCCTACCTCATCCAGGCTTTCCTGCCCACAAAGAGCTATGACAGCCTTAGCGGTGAGGAGCAGAACGAGACGGTGGGAGCCAAGCTGAAGAGCGGATTCATGCAGTGGGTGAAGGCTACGGGATGCGTGCTGATAGGTGGTATACTGGGCGTACTGGTGAACCTGAGCAATATTTACCACACATGGGAATACAGCAAGGAGTCGATGCGCAGCAAGAGCGAGCTGACAGCCAAGACCAAGGATGCCGAGAACATGACCGACGGCGGATTGGATCGCGACTACATAACGCAGTGGAGCTATGGCGGCGACGAACTGCTGACACTGATGGTGCCCAACGCCAAGGGTGGTGCCAGCATGCCTCTGAGCATGAACCAAACGGCTATGAGCAAGGCCGACAGCGATCTGTACAGCTATGGCATCTATGACGCATTCCCACAGTATCACGGCGAACAGCCAGGCACGAGTGGCCCTGTGTATATCGGTGCCTTCGTATGCTTCTTGTTCATATTGGGACTGATCATCGTAAAAGGTCCGATGAAGTGGTGCCTGCTGTGCGCTACCCTACTGAGCTTCATGCTCTCGATGGGCCATAACTTCATGTGGTTCACAAACTTGTTCCTGGACTACGTGCCTATGTACGACAAGTTCCGAACGGTGGCCAGCATCTTGGTCATTGCAGAATTTACCATGCCGCTGTTGGGACTGATGGCCTTGAAAAAGATTGCCGACAAGCCTGAGATTCTGCGCCAAAGCAAGACCATGACTGCCATGTGCATTGCACTGGGCATGACAGCCGGAGTGTGTCTGGTATTCTGGATGTTCCCCGGACTCGCTGGTTCGTTCACATCGACCGCCGACACGCAGGGACTGCACGAGTATGTGGCACAGGGATATATGGACCAGGGTATGGCCGACAGAATACTGGTGAGCATCGCCACCATGCGCAAGGCAATGTTCACAGCCGACTGCTTCCGCAGCTTCTTCATCATCATGATTGGCTTTGCTGCACTGATGGTATATCGCACCGGCAAGATGAAGAGCTGGATGCTTGTATCGGGACTGACCGTGTTGTGCCTCATCGACATGTGGTCGGTGAACAAGCGCTACCTGAACAATGACATGTTCGTCGATCCTCAACCTGTAGAGAATAACTTCCCCCTGAGACATGCCGACGAGATGATTCTGCAGGACGAGGCTCTGGACTACAGAGTGCTGTCGCTGTCGGAGTTCACCACGAACAACACCTCGTACTACCACAAGAGTCTGGGTGGATATCATGCTGCCAAACTGCGCAGATACCAGGAGCTTATCGACGCACATATCGGCAACGAGATGCGTGCTCTGCCCATCTACGAGGTCACCGACACGGTGACGGGACAGAAGAAGGCCTTCATGCAGCAGGACGAGGAGCACAAGCTGCCCGTACTGAACATGCTGAACATGAAGTACGTCATCATCAACCCCAATGCCGACCCCGTACTGAACCCCGATGCCAACGGCAACGCGTGGTTTGTGGACAAGGTGCAGTATGTGGACAATGCCGATGACGAACTGGCCGACCTGGGCAAGATCGACACCAAGCACACGGCAGTGGCCAACAAGCAGTTCAAGGACATACTGGGCGAGGCCAAGGCCGACTCGACAGCCAGTGTCGAGATGACCAGCTATGAAGCCAACGAGCTGAAATACACGGTTAGCTCGAAGGCGGGTGGAGTACTGATTTTCAGCGAGATATTCTACCCCGGATGGACGGCCACCGTCGACGGCAAGGAGGTGGAGATAGCTCGTGCCGACTACGTGCTGCGTGCCATCAAGATGGAGGCCGGCAAGCACGAAGTGGTGCTGACGTTCGACCCGCAGTCGGTACACACCACCGAGACGATAGCCTTCGTGGCTCTGGGCATACTGGCCGTCATACTGCTTCTGGCTTTCTTCCTCAAGTTCAAACACAGAAATGAAGGAAAAGAGTAACAGACTCTGTAACATAGAGGTTCTGCGCGTCTTCGCAATGTATATGATAATCGTTTCGCATTATCTGTACCACGGCATACGCCTGAACCCATCACTGGAATTATTTAATGTCTCCTCGTTCGGGGAGGCATTAAATTATTCTGTACTGCAGTTCATCTCAGTCTTTGCCAGTACCGGGGTGAACTGCTTTGTCCTCATCACGGGCTACTTCCTTTCCACCACCCACAGATTCCGTGCCAATGGATTCCTCAACATCTGGGTCGAGACGGTATTCTACACCATCGTCATCGGACTGCTGACCAGCAGTCTCGACTTCTCGGCCATGGGAGTGCTCGACATGCTCTCCCCCATCCCAATGACACGCTATTGGTTTGTAGGCACATACATGCTGCTATTGCTTATCGCTCCGCTCCTGGCCCGACTGTGCGACCACCTGTCGCAACGCATGCACATCGGTCTTCTGGTCCTCCTCTTCCTCTTATTCTTCGATGTCATCTTCCACGACAAGATTGCCTCGGGCATGTCGCTCGGCTGGTTCATATTCCTGTTCCTGCTCGGAGCGTACCTCAAGAAGTACGATGTGCCCGCCTTTGTGAAGCGCCATGCACTGCTCATTGCACTGAGCATAGGACTTGCGCTGGCATTAGTGCATGCGGGCAGCAACCTGATGCGGTACCTGTCCACCGGCGAAGACTTCACGTTAAAGTCAACAGCCAACAACGGACTCACCTTCTTCCTCTCGCTTGCTATCTTCGTATACTTCAGCACGCGCTCGTTCGAGGGGAAGGTAGGCAGATGTCTGACAAGACTTGCGCCCTGCCTCTTCGGCGTGTATCTGCTGCACGAATATCCCGACGTGCGACTCATGATATGGCCCGAACTGGTTCACGGTCACAACGTCTGGCTATGCCTGATCGTCTCGGCTGCCATGCTTGTCGCACTGGCCGCTGTGGATTGGCTGCGGGCACTTCTCTTCAAGATGGTAGGACTGAACAAAGCCATCGACTGGCTGACCAAGCGCTGCTAGCCTGTATCATTCACACTCTAGGCAGAAACATGGCCATGGCAAGACGACAAGAGGAGAATTTAAACGGCTTTGCCAAAATAATTAAGGTCTAGGCATTGGGCATTAAACATTATTTCGTACCTTTGTGACAGAAAACGTGCCCGTGCATTGAACAGTAAGCATTGGACATCATAACATTATACATCAAACATCAACCCACAAATACCTCTACACCATGTACGAAACGATTATCAGTCTGGCTCCCGCACTTGTGCTGCTCATCGTCATCTTGATTGCCGACCGACGCAAGCCTGAGCCTTTCAGCGAAGTAATACTTGCCCTGATGGGTGGCATCGTGTCCATCGTCCTTTGTCTGATACTGGGCACACAGACACAGGGTCTGGCTATGGACGTCGAGGATCCACTGGGTGTGTTCCGCTCGTTCAACGAGTCATTCTTCGGAGCAGGACTGCCTGAGGAACTTGCCAAACTCATCGTGCTCTATCTGCTGGTACGCCGCAACAAGTATTTCGACGAGCAGGTGGATGGCATCGTCTACGCAGCCCTCATCGGCTTAGGTTTTGCCGCCTACGAGAACGTGCTGTATGTGGTGGGAGCTGAAGACGTGGAGGGAACGGCCGCCGTGCGTGCCATACTGAGCGTGCCCGGACACTTCATGTTCGCACTGCTCATGGGCTACTGGTTCTCACGCTTCTGGTGGGACAAGACGCACCGATTCCGCAAGCTGTTCCTCGCACTGTTCATTCCCGTCATAGCCCACACAGCCTTCGACTTCACCTGCTTCTTCCTGGGACAGTTCGAGGATGAAGAAGGCATCGTGGAAATCATTTCAATGGTCATACTTCTGGGTATCAACATCACAGGCTTTATCATGGCGCGCAAGTTCATTCGCCGACAACTGGCCAAGGACGAGAATCCCGAACTGGCTGCCGAAGCTGAGATGCAAGAAGCAGACGAAGAGGTAAAGACAGAAAACGGTGCTGAGGCAGAAGAGGTAAAGACCGAAGAAGTGGTTGACGAGGCAGAAGAGGTGACGACGGAGAGTGCCGCCATGCTGACAGCCAACAGCCAAGAGGTGCAGAGTGCAGCTTTTGAAATAGAGAATACACCAACACAAACAGAAGAGAATACTGTCCAAAATGAAGAGGCGGTTGCTGAGGAAGAAGAGACTGCTGCTGAGACTGAAGAGGCGACCACTGAAGCTGAAGAGGTAGTTGCTCAAGCTGAAGAGGCGGCTGAAGAAATGGCTGAAACCACATTTGAAGAGCTCGAACTGACAGAAGAGGAGAAGGCGAAACGCGCCGAAGAAGCCGCCAAAGCACAGGCCAGATACGAGGCCGCCAAAGCCAACATACACAGAAGAAGAGAGGCGAAAAAAGAAGAAGAGGAGAGCAAGAAGCGCCGCAATAAGATATGGTCGAGAATATACGTCATAGCCATGATTGTGATTGCCTGCATTGCTATCATCTACCTGGTTTTCACCGTAATAGAAACAAAGAACGAGAAGGCGAACACTCCCGAAATGGAAGAAATCAAGCTGGTGACAGAGGACCTGGGATACGACCTGGTGAACCGTCCGGATGTAATAAAAGGCGGAGCTGAGGATGGTATGGTGGACTATATGTGCTACACAGCCTGCATCTACTGGAGTCACCACAACAGCGAGGATGACGCCATAGCACAGGAATGGATAGACAAGGCTTTGGAGAACAGTGATACTGAGACGGTGGCCATGTACCTGAACAATGCCGCATACGCATACTCGAGTCAGGAGGATAATAAGTTTGCCCTCAACATTCTGGACCGCGCCATCAAGATCTGTCCCGAAGATGCCAATCTGTACGACTCACGAGGAGAGATGTTGTGGCATCTGGGCAAGAAGAAGGAGGCAAAAGAGATGTGGGAGAAGGCCATACAGACCGACCCGGACTTCCTGGACAAGTACGGAGAGACCACACTCTATACGCTTTTGGAAGAAAACGACATGCTGTAGAAGCATCACACATTATGAAACGTATATACCCGCTCATAACCATAGTCACAGTGACATACAACGCTGGCAGCGTACTGGAACGCACACTGCGCAGTGTTGAGGCTCAGGCATACCCCAGAATTGAGCATCTGCTTATCGATGCCTGCTCGAAGGATGCCACACTCTCGCTCGTGCGTGAATACGTGGAGCGTAACACACAGCCCACACACAACATACGCGTACTGTCGGAACCCGACAAGGGACTCTATGACGCCATGAACAAGGCTATCGGCATGGCCGAGGGTGACTATATAGTCTTTCTGAATGCAGGTGACGCTCTGCACGACAACAATACCATAGAGGAATTGGTAAAGGCTATGGAATGGGAACATCGTGGAGTGAATCCCGCTGTGGTGTATGGCGAGACCGACCTGGTAGACAACGAGGGCAATTTCATACGCCACCGACGCCTGCAAGCTCCCGAACGACTGACGGCTCACAGTTTCCTCAGCGGCATGTTGGTTTGCCACCAGTCATTCTATGTACGCACCGATCTGGCACGACAGATACGCTACAACCTCGACTACCGCTTCTCGGCCGACTACGACTGGTGCGTGCGCATCCTCAAACATGCCGAAAAACGCAGAATACGCATCACCAACACCCACCTCATACTGACCGACTATCTGAGCGAGGGACTCACCACGCAGAATCACCGCAAATCGCTCAAGGAACGCTTCCACATCATGTCCAAACACTATGGCATGCTGTCTGCCATCGGTGCACACCTGTGGTTCGTGATACGTTCTGTCATCAAGAAATAAAGGATTCTTGTTTCTACACTACTTATATACCTCCTCGTACAATCGCGCTATGCGATTGGGGTTATAAGTATGGGCAGCAAACTTCGCTGCCGCTTGCGAGAGCGATGTATAATTCTCATCGTCAAGCACATAAAGGATACCATCGGCCAGATCCTGTGCATTCATAGGTTCGGCCACATAGCCATCCAGCCGATGGTTTATCATCTCGGGAATGCCCCCCACACGAAATCCCACACATGGCGTACCGACACTCATTGCCTCGACAATGGTGTTGGGAAGATTGTCCTGCAACGAAGGGGTGATGAAGGCATCGACAGCCGTATAGAGCAGCGCCATGCGTTTCTCGTCGGAGATGTAATCGATGGGATACAACTGATAGGGGAACATGCCCGTCATAGCCTCCGTCTGCTTGCCCACCACGACGATGCCTATCTTGTCATTCCATTCGGGATGCTGCTCGGTCATGAGTCGGCACGCATCAATCAGATAATCAATACCCTTACGTTTGTCTGTCACCTTCAACGAACTGAAGAGCAGCAACCGCTTGTCCTGCGGGAGACCATGCGCCCTGCGGGCTGCCTCTTTGTCGGTAGGATGAAAAACACTTTGGTTGATGGTGTTGGGAATATGCACCACACGGCATGGGGCAATGTTTCCATTCACCGAGTCGGTCTGCACCCCTTGCAGCAGTGCACTCTTGCGAGCCAGGTCGGCAATCCACTCACTGCACCCCACAAAGGTAATGCGGTTGATGAGCTGGTAGATGCTGCGTTTCTTTTCGAAAACACGGAAGGAAAGATCCTTGTCGCCACCCGACCTCAGTTGCGGGCAATGCGAACACTGTTCCTGATAGCGAAGGCAACCATCGGTATAATGGCAGATGCCGGTATAGGGCCACTGGTCGTGAAGCGTCCACACCACCCGCTTACCACTCTGCACAATCCGTTCGATATCATTCATCGACAAGAAACCCTGGTTAACCCAATGTAAATGAATGACATCAGCCCACTCGAACTCTTCGGTCTGCGTGATGTCCGTTCCCACATTGGCTATGTCGACAGCCCATAGATTCTTCTTACTGAAACCGTTACGCATCCATATCACAGCACGTTCCCATACAAAGTTCCAACGCTGGCGCAACGTACGGGGCAGCCCCACCACCGTGAGTCGGTCGGTCTGCTTGTCGCGCACCAACATTTTGGCTTTAATGCCATTTTCTATAAGAGCCTCCATCAAACGGTTGGCGGCAATGGCCGCTCCACCAGTCTTCTCGGATGTGTTGATGATGAGAACATTCATACTAATGCGATATACTTTGGCACATATACATGAAGACGCAAGACGAATGCGTGATGTATACACTCAATACGGTTAGTTAATGATGCAAAATTAGCAAAAAGGAGGGAAATGGCAAAACAAAAAGGAGTAAAATAAAAATAAATGAACATTAAGCATTGAGCATTGAGCATATTTTCGTATCTTTGTGACAGAGAAAACAAGTATGCACCTTATTAAACACGAAGCCATGACGAGCGAAAGGAACATTGCCGTATTTTTCGGACGAGACCTGGTGAAAATTCAATTCGCGACAAAATATCTTGCAGCACGAATGATTGTAGAGCCCCTCATTGTGCATGCGTTTGTGCGTAACGGACGTGACAGCAGTGGAAAAATCATCAACAAATCGCACGTCAAGGCACTGACCAGCACACTCGTCTATCTGAAGCAATCCATCCAGACATTCGAAGCCATCAACACCAAGGGCAGACTGATTGTACACGAGGTGCCACAGAACATGTCGGAAGAGGACTGCCTGAAAGAAATAGATGGAGAGGTAGAGGTAGTAACGCCACCCGTCACACCTCCAAAGGCTAATTCATAATGTCTAATTCATAATGCATAATTAGGCTGCGCGATGCTAAACGACCAAACGACTAGTTTTCTAAACGACTAATCAATAATTCATAATTAGCTGCGCAATGAATACACTCTCCATTTCCATTCTATTCCCCGCCTAGGCGGGGCTAGAGGTGGGGGCTTTCTCTCTCCTTTCGAGGCAGAGCTAGGGGCAGGGCCTTTCTCTCAAATTCTTAATCTCAAAACAGTATGGTTGTTGCAGTACTTTTGGCAGGCGGAAGCGGCTCACGCATGGGCAGCGACAGGCCGAAACAATTCCTCAAGGTAAAAGGAAAGACAATACTAGAGTGGACCATCGAGGCCTTCCACCGTAACCCCCTCGTCGACGAGATTGCCATAGTGAGCCGTGCCGACAGTATGGAGGAGGTGGCAGCACTGGCACGCCCCTACCCCAAGGTGCGACGCATACTGCAAGGGGGCAAGGAGCGATATGACAGCAGTCTGGCCGCCATACACGCCTACGAGGATGACGAGTGCAGAATCCTTTTGCACGATGCCGTACGGCCATTAGTGAGTCAAAGAATCATTACAGATTGCATTCATGCGTTAGACCGTTTCCAAGCAGTGGACGTAGCTGTTCCTAGCACCGACACCATTGTCGAAGTCGACGAGAATGGAGTCATCTGCCGCATCCCACAACGAGCCAGTCTTCGCAACGTGCAGACACCCCAAGGTTTCTTGCGAGGCACTATCCGCCGAGCCTACGAGGTAGCCCTCAGCGACCCCAACTTCCAAACCACCGACGACTGCGGAGTGGTCTTTCGCTACCTACCCGAAATACCCATCGGTGTAGTGGAAGGTGACATGCGAAACATCAAAATCACCTATCCGCAGGACCTGCTTCTGATGGAAGAAAAACAATAAAGGCAGAGGCAGCGAGCAGACAAAGCAAATACGCAGAATCCGCACAAAAAGAAATACGCAATTTGCATCACACAGCCACCTTATTGTCAACTTTGACAAAAAGGGCATCTTTTAACACTCAATCTTTGGTTGGGTGTGTTTTTTTTTGTACTTTTACGCCCGAATATTGAAAATTAAAAACAAATCAGTACATAATTTTATGGAAAAGATTCAAGAACTCACTGAGAAGATTTACCGCGAAGGCGTGGAAAAAGGTCAGGCTGAAGGCGCTCGTCTGGTAGAGGAGGCTAAGGCTGAAGCTGCCAAGATTGTGGCAGAGGCCAAAGAGCAGGCTGCAGCCATCGAGGCAGGCGCACAGAAGAAAGCCGCTGAACTGGATGCCAGCACCAAGGGCGAGCTGAAGCTGTACACCAGTCAGGCACTGAACGCACTAAAGAGCGAAGTGGCAAATGTAATATCGGCCAAGGTTGTCAAGGACGCTGTAAGCAGCTTGGCCGCCGACAAGAACTTCCTCGGACAGTTTGCCGTGATGCTGGCCAGCAAGTGGACCGACAACGAGCCCGTTGTCATCAGCACCAGCGATGCCGAGAGTCTGAAGGCTTACTTCGCCGCCAATGCAAAGGAACTGCTGGACAAGGGTGTTACCATCGAGCAGGTCAATGGCAAGAGTGCACTGTTCACCATCGCTCCCGCCGACGGCAGCTACAAGGTGAACTTCGGCCAGGAGGAGTTCGAGACCTACTTCAAGAACTTCCTGCGTCCCCAACTCGTTGAGATGCTGTTCTGAATTTTAAGGTTATAGGTTATAGGCCGCTTCGCTTCTAAGGTTGTAGATATCCAAAGAACAAACCCTAAAACCTAAAACCTAAAACCTAAAACCCGAATTAACAAATGGGCAGTTACTATTTTTTAATGACAGATGTTCCAGTCCTGTCACCCGACGGAAATAACAAAGGCATCACGTATGCCGACTTCCGTCTGATGTGCAAGGAGGAGCTGTCGAAGCCGGATATGAGATTGCTCTACACCGTCTACCTGAAGCACGATTGTCTGAATCTGCTGAAGCTGCTGAAGGACCCAGAGGCGGAGATCAAGGTGCAGGGCAACTACACCACCGAGGAACTTTTGAAACTCATCGAGGAATGTAACTACGACGACCGCAAGATTGTAGGCTACCCCTCATTCCTGCCACAGTTTCTGATGAACTCGTACTACATCAGAAAGGACGAACCGGGTTATTTTGCCGAGGACGAACTCATGATGGCATTCTACGAATATGCATTCAAGAACAAGAACGAGTTCGTGGTGAAATGGTGGAAGATGAACTTCAACATCACCAACATCCTGACGGCTTTGATTGCTCGCAAGAACGGTTGGAACGTAGCCGACTACATACAGGGCGACAACGAGATAACCGAGATGATGCGCATGAACAAATCGAAAGACTTCGATCTGGGTCGTGAATACGACTACGTACCCGAGTTGATGAAGATTTCTGAGATTGAAGACCCAGTAGAAAAGGAGAAGCGCATCGACGCCTTCAAGTGGGTATGGCTGGACGAGCACACCTTTTGCGATGCCTTCTGCATCGAGACCGTATTCGCCTATCTGTGCAAACTGGAGATGCTGGACCGCTGGGAGAAGCTCGATCCCGAAACGGGCAAGAAAACCTTCACCGAGATCATCGAGAACCTGCGCAGCGAGGCTAAGGTGCCGGAAGAGTTCATCCAATAAATGCATAATTCACAATTCATAATTCATAATTAGGCTGCGCGATGAAAGATCAAAACGAAAACCAAGTATTGGTCAAAAGTAAGGCATTCGCCATACGATGCATACGATTACGCCAGTTCCTTATGAAGGAGAAATGTGAATATGACTTGTCGAGACAATTACTAAGAAGTGGCACAAGCATAGGTGCAAATATAAAAGAAGCCATTCGAGGACAAAGCCGCCCCGACTTCGGCTCGAAAATGAACATTGCCCTTAAAGAAGCCAGTGAAAGTGAGTATTGGATAGAACTCTTGCTCGACACGAACTATCTGACAGAAGAACAAGGACAAAGCATGCTCGACGACTGCAGAGAGTTAATTCGACTACTCACGAGCATCGTAAAAAGTACCTTTACGGATGATGACAAAGATTAGGCATTGGACAGCACCTGTCAATTATGAATTATGAATTACGAATCAGAATCACGAATTGGCTCCAAGCGCCAGCCTAATTATGAATTATGAATTAAAAAATATGAATTAATATAATTATGACAAAAGGAACTGTTAGTGGCGTAGTATCCAACATGGTCACACTCCGTGTAGACGGACCTGTGCTCCAGGGAGAGATTTGCTACATTACAACGGGCGGTGACAGATTGATGGCCGAGGTCATCAAGGTCATTGGCCAGGACGTGTACGTTCAGGTCTTCGAGAGCACTCGTGGACTGAAGGTAGGCGCCGAGGCAGAGTTTACCGGTCACATGCTGGAAATCCAGCTGGGTCCCGGTATGTTGAGTAAGAACTATGACGGTCTGCAGAACGACCTCGACAAAATGGAGGGCGTCTTCCTGAAGCGCGGTCAGTACACCGAGCCTCTCGACAACGAGCGCGAGTGGGACTTCGAGCCCATCGTGAAGGCTGGCGACAAGGTGCAGGAGAGCGACTGGCTCGGCAAGGTGGAGGAGAACCACCAGCCCTTGAAGATCATGGCTCCCTTCCAGTTGAAGGGCGTAGCCACCGTCAAGAGCATCGTACCTGCCGGCAAGTACAAGATCCACGATGTGATTGCAGTACTGGTTGACGAGCAGGGCAACGAGGTGAACGTGGACATGGTGCAGCACTGGCCTGTGAAGTTCGCCATGCAGAACTACAAGGAGAAGCCCCGTCCATTCAAGCTGTTGGAGACGGGTGTCCGCACCATCGATACCTTCAACCCCATCGTTGAGGGTGGTACCGGCTTCATCCCCGGTCCCTTCGGTACGGGTAAGACCGTACTTCAGCACGCCATATCAAAGCAGGCCGAAGCCGACATCGTTATCATCGCTGCCTGCGGTGAGCGTGCCAACGAGGTTGTGGAAATCTTCACCGAGTTCCCCGAACTGGTCGACCCACACACAGGTCGCAAGCTGATGGAGCGTACCATCATCATCGCCAATACCTCAAACATGCCCGTGGCTGCCCGTGAGGCATCTGTATACACCGCCATGACCATGGCCGAGTACTACCGCTCGATGGGTCTGCGCGTGCTGCTGATGGCCGACTCAACCTCTCGTTGGGCACAGGCTTTGCGTGAGATGTCAAACCGTATGGAGGAGCTGCCTGGTCCCGATGCATTCCCCATGGACCTCGGTGCCTTGATCTCAAACTTCTACGGTCGTGCCGGATACGTATATCTGCGTAATGGCGAGGTGGGCAGTGTCACCTTCCTCGGTACCGTATCACCTGCCGGTGGTAACCTGAAGGAGCCTGTCACCGAGAACACCAAGAAGGTGGCTCGTTGCTTCTACGGTCTGGAGCAGGATCGTGCCGACAAGAAGCGCTACCCCGCTGTCAACCCCATCGACTCTTACTCTAAGTACCTCGAGTACCCCGAGTTCGCCGAGTATATCAAGGGCCACATCAACGAGGAGTGGATTCCCAAGGTAATGAAGCTCAAGACCCGCATGTTGCGTGGTAAGGAGATTGCCGAGCAGATCAACATCCTCGGTGACGACGGTGTACCCGTTGAGTACCACATCACATTCTGGAAGTCAGAGATCATCGACTACGTCATCCTGCAGCAGGATGCCTTCGACGAGGTGGATGCCGTGACGCCCTTGGAGCGTCAGGAGGAGATCCTCGACCTGGTGACCGCCATCTGCGAAGACGAGGAGCACACCTTCGACACCTTCCAGGAAGTAGTGGACTACTACAAGAAGATGATCAACCTGTGCAAGCAGATGAACTACTCGGTATACAAGAGCGAGCAGTACAACGACTTCAAGAAGCAGGTTGAAGAGATGGTAGCGAATAATTAATGCATAATTCACAATGCATAATTCATAATTAGGCTGCGCGACGAAGACACATGCAATCCGCTCCTTACATATTATATATATAAAGGACAGTGACGCATTCAGACGGGTTATTTAAGAACCGCTCAAAGCACCAGCATAATTATGAATTATGAATTAAGAATTATGAATTAAAGAAAAGTGTTTAACCTCATAAGGCATATTCATAATGCGCACATTGCGCAGCCAATTATGAACTATGAATTATGAATTATGAATTATCATAATGGCAACAGCATTTCAGAAAATATACACAACGATAAGCCAGATCACCAAGGCCACTTGCTCGCTCAAGGCAAAGGGCGTGGGTTATGACGAACTGGCTACCATCAACGGCAAGCTTGCCCAGGTGGTAAAGATTATGGGCGACGACGTCACCCTGCAGGTGTTCGAAGGTACAGGTGGTATCCCCACCAACGCCGAAGTAGTATTCCTGGGCAAGGCTCCCTCGCTGAAGGTTAGCGACCAGCTGGCTGGCCGTTTCTTCAACGCATACGGCGATCCCATCGACGGCGGTCCAGCCATCGAGGGTAAGGATGTTGAGATCGGTGGTCCTTCGGTGAACCCCGTGCGTCGTAAGCAGCCCAGCGAACTCATCGCTACCGGTATCGCCGGTATCGACTTGAACAACACCCTGGTGTCTGGTCAGAAGATTCCTTTCTTCGCCGACCCCGACCAGCCCTTCAACGAGGTAATGGCTATGGTGGCCATGCGTGCCAAGGCAGACAAGATCATCCTGGGCGGTATGGGTATGACCAACGACGACTACTACTTCTTCCGCAACACGTTCTCTAACGCAGGTGCGCTGGATCGTATCATCTCGTTCATCAACACCACCGAGGACCCCGCCGTAGAGCGTCTGCTCATCCCCGACATGGCACTGGCTGCAGCCGAGTACTTCGCTGTCGAGAAGCACGAGACCGTACTGGTGCTGCTCACCGATATGACCTCTTACGCCGACTCACTCTCTATCGTGTCAAACCGTATGGACCAGATTCCCTCAAAGGACTCTATGCCCGGTTCGCTCTACTCCGACCTGGCCAAGATCTACGAGAAGGCCGTACAGTTCCCCGAGAGCGTAGGTGGCGGTTCTATCACCATCATCGCCGTGACAACCCTGTCGGGTGGCGACATCACACACGCCGTGCCCGATAACACCGGTTACATCACCGAGGGTCAGCTCTACCTCCGTCGCGACTCCGACGTGGGCAAGGTCATCGTCGATCCCTTCCGTTCACTGTCTCGTCTGAAGCAGCTTGTGGCTGGTAAGAAGACCCGCAAGGACCACTCGCAGGTCATGAACGCCGCCATCCGCCTCTACGCCGATGCTGCCAACGCCAAGACCAAGCTCGAGAATGGTTTCGACCTTACCGACTACGACAACCGCTGTCTCGACTTCGCCAAAGACTATGCCTCTAAGCTGCTGGCCATCGACGTCAACCTCAACACCGAGGAGATGCTCGACGTGACATGGGAGCTCTTCCGCAAGTACTTCAAGCTCGAGGAGGTCAACATCAAGAAGGAGTTTACGGATATATATTGGAAGTGAGGTTATAAGGTTATAAGGTTATAAGGTTGTAAGGTATTATAGAAATAGGAAATGAACGGACCATATAGAAACCTGAAAGTGTGGAATGACAGCATGTATCTTGTTACAAAAGTTTACGAAGTGACATCATCGTTCCCTGCCTCTGAAATATATGGTCTAACCAATCAATTACGAAGAGCTGTGGTATCCATTGCATCTAATATTGCAGAAGGCTACGGACGCAGTTCAAACAAAGATTTAGTGCATTTCCTATATGTATCACTAGGATCAAGCAACGAACTAGACACACAAATCCAGATTGCATACAATCTAAAATACGTTACGTACGAAAGCTTCAAGGAAATCGATGTCCTGAATGAAAGTATCAACAAAATGCTTCATTCGCTTATCTACACCAGAGAGCATTTGTAAAAAACCTCAAAACCTCAAAACCTCAAAACCTACATTTATGGCAATAAAATTTCAATACAACAAAACATCGCTTCAGCAGATCGAGAAGAACCTGAAGATGCGACAGCGCACCTTGCCCATCATCAAGAGCAAGGAGACGGCACTGCGTCTTGAGGTGAAGAAATGCAAGGAGGATGACGTTGCACTGCAGAAGAAACTGGAGAGCCAGATTGGTGGTTACGAGTCGATGTACGCCCTATGGGGCGAGTTCGACCCCAGTCTCGTGGCGCTGAAGGACGTCGAGATGTCGGTCAAGAAGATTGCGGGCGTGCGCGTCCCCATCCTCGACAACATACGCCTCGAGGTGAAGCCCTTCGGCTTGTTCAGTTCGCCCAAGTGGTACTTCGACGGCATCAAACTGCTGCAAGGTCTCGCCAAGACTGCTGTAGAGCGTGAGTTCGTACAGGCCAAACTGCAACTGCTGGAGCATGCACGCAAGAAGACCACCCAGAAGGTGAACCTCTTCGAGAAGGTGCAGATACCTGGCTTCCAGGAGGCCGTGCGAAAGATCAAGCGATTCATGGAGGATGAGGAGAACCTATCCAAGTCTAGTCAGAAGATTCTGAAGTCGCTGCAGGAAAAACGAGCTAAACAAGAAACAGGAAAGGAGGCAGAAGCATGATTGGCAAGATGACTAAATATACCTTCCTGGTATTCCACAAGGAGTATGACGATTTCCTCGAGGCACTCCGCGCACAGGGCGTGCTGCACGTCAAGGAGCGCGAGAGCGGCGAGGCTATGGCCGACAGCCAGTTACACGAACTGCTGGCCAGCAAGTCGCAGCTGGATGAGCTGAAGAAGGACATGCTCAACACCTTGGGCAAGGACGAGGCCGTAGCATCCGACACCGTCACCGACATCGACAGCGTGCAGACCGACTATGCACAGTTCGCGGTAAAGCGCAACGAACTCTCATTGGAGCTTACCAACCTCGAGCAGGAGTTCGCCTTACTGCAGCCTTGGGGCAAGATAGACTGGGCACGCATAGCACAGATCGAGGAAGCCGGCTACAACGTGGCATTCTACTCCACCACCTTCCTCACCGAGGAGGAACAGACACAGTTCAACCTCGTCGAGGTGGGAGAGTCTGGCAGCCGTCATCTCTTCCTGGCCGTCAATCCACAGGACACCCTCGTGGAGGTAGCTGCCGAGAAGATCACACTCCCCCACAAGGATGTCGACGAGCTGCTCACCAACATAAAGGAGCAGAAGGAGAAGATCAGAACACTGGACGCTGAGAAGAAGGCCTACGCCGTAAGTCACCTGTGCGATGTCGATCGCGCACTGGCTCACTTGCAGGACTCTATCAGCCTCGAGCAGGTCAAGCTCAACACCGCCTCTGAAGCCGACAAGCACGTATGTCTGCTGGAGGGCTTCTGTCCCAATGACAAAGTGGAGGAACTCAACAAGATGCTGGAGACACAGGGCGTATGGTACAGCCATCACGAGGCAACTCCCGAGGACAAGGCACCCGTCAAGCTCATCAACAACAAGGTGGTGGCGCTCTTCGAGACCCTCACCCGCATGTATGGTCTGCCCAGTGCTACGGATGTCGATCACACCGCCATCCTCTCCATCTTCTTCACCCTCTTCTTCGCTGTCTGCGTAGCCGACGCCGGCTATGGCCTCATACTCGTAGGCCTCAGCCTGCTCGACATCAAGACACACGGCAAGGTGGGCAAGAAGCTCTTTGGCATCAACTTCAAACTCGTCCTGGTACTTGGCATCGCCTGTATCTTCATCGGCGCCATCCTCGGCACCGCCTTCGGTATCAGCCTCTACGAACAGAGTTGGGTGCCCGAATGGATGAAGGCATGCATGCTGGTTGGCAAGTTCCCCGGCACCGAATACGACATACAGATGGTAGCATCGCTGCTCATCGGTATCTTCCACATCTCGCTGGCTATGACTGTCAATGCCATCAACGTCACCATGCAGCGTGGCTTCAAGGAGTGCCTCGGCACCTGGGGATGGTGGCTGGCCGTTGTCGGCTCGGTGGTAGTGGCTGGTCTCAGCCTCGGTGGTGTCATTCCTCAGGACATGATGATGAACGTACTCTATGGCGTGCTGGGTGTTGCCGGTGTGGGCATCTATCTGCTCAACAACATTCACCGCAACCCCGTCATGAACATCCTGGTGGGTCTGTACGACACCTACAACATGGCTTCCGGTCTGATGGGCGATATCCTGTCCTACATCCGTCTCTATGCACTCGGACTGGCAGGTGGCATGCTCGGTGCCACGTTCAACGACCTGGCCTATATGCTTGTGGGCAACGACCTCTCAAGCGCAGGCTTGATGATTATTGGCTTCGTACTTATCATCCTCATCGGTCACATCCTGAACATCGCCATGAGCTGTCTGTCAGCCTTCGTTCACCCCTTGCGTCTGTCGTTCGTCGAGTACTTCAAGAATGCAGGCTACGAAGGTAAGGGTGTCGAGTACAAGCCTTTCGAGAAGGCTCAAAGCCAAAGCTAAAGCCCCCTCTGACTCCCCCAAATGGGAGGACTCCAATCCGCTAAATAAGAGGGAGAGGGAGTTGAAAGCTCTGATTAATTAAAACTCGAATCATAAAAAACGGAATATCGAAATATCGAGCAATCGATTCATCGAATTATCGAAAAAACAAAAAAACAAAAACAAATAACAATTAAAACAAAAACATTATGGACGTAACAATTTTAGGTTATCTGGGCCTTGGCTTGATGCTGGCCCTCGCTGGTATTGGCAGTTGCTATGGTACTACCATCGCAGGTAGTGCAGCCGAGGCTGCCCTCAAGAAGGACTCTTCAAAGTCTTCAGGCTACATGATTCTCGCCGCCCTTCCCGCTACCCAGGGTCTCTACGGCTTCCTTTGCTTCCTGTTGCACAACAGCAAGGTGGCAGAGGCTCCCTACCTCTGGTTCGGTGTAGGTCTTGCTGTAGGCGTTGTATGCTGCTTCTCAGCTATCCGTCAGGGCAAGATTTGTGCTGCTGGTATCCAGGGCTTGGCTCAGGGTCACGACGTGCAGACCAACACCATGATCTACGCCGCTCTCCCCGAGTTCTACGCTATTCTTGCTTTGGTTGCAACCTTCTTGGTGTAATACAACTTGCAGCCGACAACTAAAAAACAAACTTAAAGAGAGGGTGCATCAACGGTCTGCCGACCGTAGATGTACCCTCTTCTGCTTAAAATCGCAGCACTAGTGGCCCCCTCTAGCTCCCTCAAAGGAAAGCCCCCATACCCACTCCAGCCCATAGGCGGGGAATAGAATAGAGACAAGAGCGAATTCACTGCGCAGCCTATTTCTTCTTTCTTCTCTCTTAATTCTTAATTAAAGAATGTCATCGCGCAGCTTAATTATGAATTAAGAATTATGAATTGACACTGCGCATCCTAATTATGAATTATTGATTAGTTGTTTAGGAAATTAGTCGTTTAGCATCGCGCAGCCTAATTATGAATTATGAATTGTGAATTATGAATTGTATCAGCATTGCATTAGACATCGCCACACGCGCCCACGACGGACAGTACGACCGTGACGGCGAAGATTACATCCTGCACCCACTCACCGTAGGCCTCATGGGCCATACCGATGCCGAGCGCTGTGCAGGCTTTCTGCACGACGTGATTGAGGACACCGACACTACGGCACAAGACCTTTTGGATGCCGGCATACACGAGGACGTGGTCAACGCACTCCTGCTGCTGACGCACGACAAGACGACTCCCTACGACGAGTATCTGCAGCGCATCATCGACAGCAAGAATCCCATCGCCCTGCGTGTCAAGTTCAACGACCTCACCCACAACTACGCCCGTGGCAAGGCATACCCCGACCTGCAGGCTAAGCACGGACGTGCGCTAGAGAAGGTGAAGGCTGCCATCGAGGAGATGGAGCGCACCATGCCCTTCTCCCCTACCCCTGGCCTTGAAACTGCCGTCTTCGCAGCCGGTTGCTTCTGGGGC
>JAGHUS010000034.1 GCA_018064685.1 Bacteroidales bacterium
TCCTGCTATTTTGAGTCCTTGTTGGACTGAGATCCCTCCTTACGTCGGGATGACATTGCTGGTTGAACATTATAAAAATCTTTTTGCACAGATACTTAAAACTAATTCTTGTATCATTACTTTAGTTCCAAAATTAGTCAAAATCCCTTTTTTTTTACGGAAAATAGCATACTGAAATGCTAAAATTGACGAATTGGTGCATATTTTTGTAGTATTTGTGCGGAAAATACAATTATTTGCGCATTTAGTGCACATTTCTTTTTCAGAATACTTGTATCTTTGCAAAGTCAAATCAAATGGTATTAGATTATCCGCGAATCGAGGGGGCAGACTCCAAGATTCACATTGCCGCGCATTCTGTGCCCGTGCATTTTGCTTGTAACATAATAATAGTTTTCAGATGAATATGAAACGTTTTCTTTTGTCTCTGGCCGTATTCGTAACTACAACTCTCGCCTTTGCCAAGGTGTGGAATGCCGAGACGCTGCCTGTACCCGCCAATACGACCGACTCGACCAAGGTCAGCTATGTATCGAATCCCGATGGCATCTTGAAAGCCAGTGATGTGGACGCCATCAACCGCATTATGTTTCAGTTGGAGAAGAACCACGGCGTGCGTGGCTTGGTTATTTGTGTCGAAGAGATTGACCCCGATGACCCATACGAGTTTACCATCGAGGTGGGTAACAAACACGGCATTGGTGGTAAGTCGAATACGGGTTTCATCATTATGATTGCCACGGTGAGCCGTGCCTGGGAGGTGATGCCTGGCGACGGTATGGAGAAGTTCCTGACCGATGGTGAGTGTTCGTCAATAGGTCGTATTGATATGGTGCCACTGATGAAAGAAGGGAAATGGGCTGAAGCCATTCTGACTGGTTTGCACAAGGTGCAGGCTGTGTGCGACAACGAGGAGGAACTGGGTCCCGAGTACCGCGAGGGTGCTGACGACGATGATACGACTGGCATCTTTGTGATGCTGGGCGTTCTGGGAGGCGTGGCCGGTCTGGGCATCTATGCTGCCCGTCAAGGCAAGAAGTGTCCCAAGTGTCAGAAAACGAAATACAAACTCGTGCTGCGCCAGAACGTGCTGGCAGCTACCGAGGAGGGTGCGCCCAGCGATGAGCAGATTGACGCACAGATAATAAAAGCCCTGACGGACAAGAAGCTGGAGTTCAAGGCCGAGGATGTGACGATGAAGGGCAAGGATGTTGTCGAGGACAAGGAACTGAACGAAATCGTGGACAAGGTAGAGATACCCGATACGAGACTTAAAAAGGTAAAGGAGGACGATGACGATACGCTTAGTCCCGATAACGATGGGGCAAAGAAGAAGGCTAAGGCCAGCAGTTACAAGAAGGTGCGTGTCATAGAGATATGGCGCTGCTCGCAGTGTGGCTATACCAAGCGTGTAGAGCGCAAGGGTGACACCAACGACTACAATCTGGGTCTCTTCACCGGAGGTATGTTTGGTGCTATAGCTCACGCAAGCTCGTCCAGCTCCAGTGGTGGATACCGTGGTTCAGGCAGTTCTTCGGGCGGTGGTCACTCGTGGGGTAGCTCGGGTGGCGGTCACTTTGGTGGCGGCGGTGCCGGAGGAAGGTTCTGAAGAGTTTATTGTAGTTTAGAGTTTAGTGTTTAGAGTTTAGAGTAGTTGAAGAGTTTAGAGTTTAGTGTTTAGAGTAGTTGAAGAGTTTAGAGTAGTTGGAGAGTTTAGAGTAGTTGAAGAGTATAGAGTTTAATGAAAAAGTATATATTTATATTTCTGGGTTTGGTATTCTTCTACTTCGTCGGTACTTGTGGCGATGAGGACAGAAGCGATGCTCCGGCTGCTGTGGCAGACGTTCCTGAAAAGGGAGATGCTCCTGCAGGTGTTGCTGATTTGCCCGAAAAGAGGAATGCGAACTATCACCCATGGACGGCCGATGCACTGCCCGTGCCTCGCAATGTCAGTCGCATGGAGGATGCCAACTATGTTAGCGACCCCGACGGCATCCTGTCGCCTGACTATATAGATGGTATCAACTACTACATGAAACTCATGCAGTTTATGTGCGATGCACGCGGACTGGTCGTGGTGGTCAAGCGTACCGAGCCTGACGATCCGTACGAGTTCACCATGCAGGTGGCAAGAAAGCACAAGGTGGGTGGAATTGAGAACGGACTGGGATTCGTGCTGATGCTGGCCACCGAGAGTCGCTCCTACCAGATTGTCACCTCGACAACGATGGAGAAGTACCTGACCGACGGACACTGTTCGGACATCGAGCATCAGGATATGATGCCCTATCTCAAGGAAGGCAATTGGGACGATGCTATCCTCGTGGCTGTGGGCGACATCTTCGAGGTGTTGGTGGACGAACCTGAGTTGAGCAAAGGTTTTGGCATCGACAGTCTGGGCATGCCTTATCATGCCGACGAGAGGGGGCGCATCATCGATACGGGTGTCACCAGCCGCTTCTTCTCGTCCGACACTACGCGCACCAATAAGGCACAGTATGTGTATGATCCATCGAAGAGTGGCGAGGACGAAGAATTTACGTTCTGGGATTATTTCTACGTCTTCTTGTTCATGTCGGTTAGCATAGGCATTGTCATCCTTGCCAAAATCTTCGGCGTCGGTGGAGGTGGTGGCGGAGGCAGCAGCGACGGCGGCTGGGGTGGTGGTTCATCTTCTTCTGGCGGCAGCTGGGGCAGCTCGGGTGGCGGCAGCTATGGTGGCGGCGGTGCCGGAGGAAGGTTTTGAGTCAATTCATAATTCATAATTCACAATTCATAATTCACAATTCACAATTCATAGTCTCCCAATCTCCCAAACGACTAATTTCTTAAACAACTAATTAATAACAAATAAAAGAAAACGAAAATGAAGAAATCAACAACATGGATTATTGCCGTAGTGGCAATCCTCTGCCTCTATGGCGGTTGCAGTTACAACGGTTTTGTAAGTGCTGAAGAGAATGTCAACAAGGCTTGGGCTGACGTGCAGGCCGACTATCAGCGTCGTTACGACCTTATTCCCAACATTGTCAACACCGTAAAGGGTTATGCCGATACTGAGTCGAAGATTCTTACTGATGTTGTCGAGGCTCGCAACAAGGCTACTCAGATGACACTCTCTGTTGACTCGCTGGGCAAAGTCGATGAGGCTTACATGGAGAACTTCAGAAAGGTGCAGGCAGAGTTGTCGGGTAGCTTGAGCCGCTTGATGGCCATCACCGAGGCTTATCCCGACCTGAAGTCTAACGAGCAGTTCATGAAACTGCAGGATCAGCTCGAAGGCACTGAGAATCGCATCAAGGAGTCGCGCAAGAGCTACAACGCAGCGGTTCAGGACTACAACCTCACCATTCGTTCGTTCCCCAAGAATATCCTTGCCGGTATGTTCGGTTTCAACGTGAAACCCTCTTTCTCTGCTGACGAAGGTGCTGAGAAGCGCGTTGACGTGCAGTTCTAACCAACATTGTTAATTACCAATCGTCAATAAGCCTAAGGCTAATATATTACAAACGCTGCATCTTTCCAATCGAAGATGCAGCGTTTGTGTGTATATGGAGTTTTGGGGGGCTCAAAACCTCATAACCTCACAACCTTAAAACCTTAAAACCTCACAACCTCACAACCTCATTCACCCTTTGATGGTACTAGCCAGTGTCTTCATCAGGTCGTGCATGTCGATGGGTTTTGTCATGTGTCCGTTCATACCCGCACGGAAGGCATCGCGCTTGTCCTCCTCGAAGGCGTTGGCCGTCATGGCCAGGATGGGTATGTCGGCCTTCTCGGCATCCTGCATGTTGCGTATCCATCGTGTAGCCTCATAACCGTTCATGTTAGGCATCTGTATGTCCATGAGTATGAGGTCGTAGTGTCCTCGTGGTGCAGCCTGCAGCATGTCGCAGCAGATGCGTCCGTCCTCGGCACGGTCTATGATGAAGCCCTTCTCGCTGAGTATCTCGATGGCAATCTCGGCATTCAGGTCGTTGTCCTCGGCCAGCAGTATGCGCTTGCCCTCGAACAGCTTCGGGTCGATGATGACACCCGCGTGCTCCGTCAGGCTCGAGCGGTCGGCAATGCGGTGCGGGATGGTCACGATGAACGTCGTGCCCACACCCTTCTGGCTCTTCACCTCGATGGTACCGTTCATGATGTCCACCAGGTGTCGCACGATGGGCATGCCCAGTCCCGTACCCTCAATCTTGGCATCGGTGGTGTTATGCTCGCGACTGAACTCCTCGAACAGATGAGGCAGGAACTCCTCGCTCATGCCCAGTCCTGTGTCGGCTATGGTGGTGCGGTATTTTATCCATCCCTCCCTCTCGTCCGGCAGTTCGTCTATCTGCATGGTCACCTGTCCGGTAGGCGTGTATTTGTAGGCATTCGACAGGATGTTGATGAACACCTCGCGCAGCTTGATGGGGTCGCAGTAGAAGTAGTGGTGCTGCACGTTCAGCTGTCGGGTAAAGGTCAGTCCCTTCTTCTTCATCATATCGGCGAAGATAGAGTATACGATGTCCGAGAACTGCTCGGCACTCCATGCCGTCTCGTCCAGCTCTACGGTGCCCTTCTCGATGCGTGCCATCTCCAGCACGTTGTTGATGATGGACAGCAGCACCATGCTGGCATCCTCTATTTTCTTGAGGTAGTCGGCACGCTTCTCAGCGTTCTCCTGATTCTTCTCCAACAGGTCGCGGAAGCCCATGATGGCGTTCATCGGTGTGCGTATGTCATGGCTCATGTTGAAGAGGAACGAGGTCTTGGCGTCGTTGGCAGCCTCGGCCAGTTTGCGTGCCTGCGCATCCTTCTTCTGCACTATCTTCATCCGCTTGTACTTCTCCAGCGCAAAGCCAGCCACCGACACCAGCAGCACCAGCAGCGGCAGCCGTGGGTTACGCTTCATGTACTCCCACACGCCCACTTCCTTCTGGGGTGCCGACAGGTATTTCGTTATGATGTTGCTGCGCTCGTTCTGGTCCAGTTGGTCAATGCCCTTGCTGATGATGCTTATCAGTTCGCGTTCGTCCTCGTTGCGTGTCACCATGTGTATGGGCAGTGTCAGGTTCGGTATGAATGTTATCTGCATGCGCTCCCCCTCTTCCGAGTTGACGTAGGCTTGCGCCACGTAGTCGTATAGTATGGCGCCGTCCACCTCGCCGTTCTTCACAGCCTCTATCTGCTTCTCCGTGTTCGGGTAGGTCACATAGTTGTAGTGCAGTATCTTCTTGGCGTTCTTGTTCAGCATAGGCGTATTGGCCCCCATGCTGATGGTCTGCAGCTCGTCATAGCGTTTGCGGCTGATGATGGCTATCGACGACTGCATGAACGAGGGCGAGACGACGAGCCGCTGCTCCTCGGCATACTGCTTGGTACTGGCAAAGCAGGTGTAGATGTCCACCTCCGGACAGCTCTTCAGGATGCTCTCGCTCGACACGTTGCCCTTGACAAATTCATACTTCATCCCCGCACGTTTCATCAGCACATCTATCAGGTCGACGATGATGCCCCGATATTGCCCGTTCTCGTACCATGAGTAGGGAGCCCAGTTGTCGTCGGTGGCAACCTTGATGGCCGTCTGGGGTGTGGAGTGCTGGCGTATGAATGCCAGTTCGCGGTCGGAGTATTCAAGAGGCCGCACATCGTTCACCATATAGTTGGCCTGAAACAGATTCTGGTTCCACATCGCTATCGACTGGTCCATCTGCAGTATGGCATCGTTCAGTTTGTCCAGCAGTCGTTTGTTGCCCTTCTTCACGATGGCGTAAACGCTCTCGTTGTCGAACGACTCCAGTATGCGATAGCCCGTCACCAGATGCGTGCCGATGGCGCACATGGCATCTATCTCGCTGCTGTCCAGTGCCTTGAACATACTCTCGAAACTGTCATACGGCACTATCGTGCAGTCAAAGTGGTTGCGTGCCGCCATGCGCTGCATTCGTTCGTCCAGCATCTCGCTTGCCACGGTGCCGATGCGCATACCGTTGTACGAGGGGTAGTCGTTGGGGCTGAAGCGTGTGTCTTTGTTGCGAATGTATATGTTGATGAAGGTATTGCCGATGGGGTAGGAGTAGTCGAACATTTTCTCGCGTTCGGGGGTGCGTAGTGCGCCTGTCAGCAAGTCCACCTCGCCGCTCTGCAGCTTGTCCAGCGATTCGGCCCACGACCATTCGTAGCCCACGTACGTAAACTCCAGGTGCGAGTATCTGCGTGCCAGTTGCAGAAAGTCATATCCGTAACCGCTACGCTCGCCGTTCTCCGTCTGGTTGTGGTAGCCCGGTATGTTATAGTATCCCACCCTTACATTGTCGGGGGCGCACTTGGCTGCACTGGTCAGTAAGGTACTCGTTGCCAGCAGCACGAGTGTCATAATCTGTCGTATGTGTGTCTTGATGATCTTCATAGTATGGCCTCTTTCATTTAGGTGAAAAGAATATTCGTGTCAAAGATACGTAAAAGTTTCCAAACCATCACCATCCACGGCTCTTTTTTCGTATTTCTTCAGCATAATCTTGTCCGTTTGTCCGAAAAGGCGTATCTTTGCACCCATGATCAGGAAGCTTGCATACATATTTCTCATGGCTCTCATCCTTGCCGCATGTGCCGACAAGGGGGCGGGTGGCACGTTTGCCCTCAACGGTGCGTGGGTGCTCGAGAAAATGGAATATGCCTACGACCAGTACGAGGAGCGGTATGATGCCGAGGACAACACTAGTCTGCGCATCTACGACGACAGTTGCTACTACCAGTGCCGCATCATGGCGGCGCCCAGCGGCAAGATGGTAACGCCCTATGGTTGGGAGCAGTACACGCTCGTCGATCGTGGTCAGCGCAACTACCTCTATCTGCAGGGCGACAATACCCAGCCGCTCACCGTCCTCGACGATTCCACCATCGTCATCCAGGAGACGGGATGCAAGTATACGTGGAAGCTCTACAACGGCTTTGACGACGAGAAGGTGGAGGAGATCAAGAACATCATCAAGTTCGACCAGAACAACGACAACGAAGCCGCCCACCGCTACGTCTTCTCGTATGCCGAGCGCAAACTCCTTACCACCACTCATGTGCTCAGCTATGTGCTCGTCGCCATCTTGCTCGTCGCTTTGTTTTTCCTGAACTACGTGTACCGTATGTATCAGAAGAAGAAACGTGTGGAGCAGCAGCTTCACTTGCTGGAGCAGGAGCGCGAGGCCATACCCGAACCCGTTCGCAAGGCCATGAGCAGTGTCGAGGAGGACTTCCTGCAGAGCGACTTCTACCGTTCGTTGCGGCAGAAGATAAGTCGTGGCGAGGCTCTCAGCAGAACGGATTGGAAGACGTTGGACGAGCAGCTCCAGCACGTCTACCCCCGTTTCAACAGCAGCCTGCTCACCCTGTGCAGTATGTCGCAAGTCGAGCTGCAGGTATGCCAACTGCTCAAGCTCGGATGCTCGCCCTCCGAGATTGCCAGCGCCCTGTGCAAGGAGACGAGCAGCATCAGCAGCATCCGCAGCCGCCTCTTCAAGAAGGTATTCGGCCAGAAAGGCAGCAGCAAGGATTGGGATGAGTTTATCCGCACGCTGTAAAAGCGGGAAACAATCCAACCTTTTCCCACTATGAGATATATAGAGTTCGATTTGTGGTTGGATTTTAATTATTGCTGTCCGATGAAAAATCGGGGGAGTGATTTAAAATAAAAAAATTTTTTTTGCCCGAAAACTATCAAGGGTTCCACTTTTTACTTATAACATAGTGTGTAACAGTTATTTATGGGTGTGGAATCCTTGGTGGAACCCCATCCAAGGGTTCCACAAGGTTCCACAATTTCTCTCTCTCAAAAACAAAGCGAACAGCATCCGTAAGTGGAACCCAGTGGAACCCTTAGGCGGGGTTCCACCGAGGGTTCCACCTATGTAACAATCTGATTAGACGATACTTATGTTCGAAAAGTGGAACCCTTGAACCTTTTGGACGTAAAAAAAAGATTTTGTAAAATGATACTTGTAAAATGTAAATCACGGGAGCAAGTCCATGATACATGTGGCGAATGCAGCAAATGCGCCAAGGCATTTTTTATTCCGTGCGTGGCGGAAATTTTAATACTGCTGCGACACTTCTTTTTCCGCCACGCGCGGAAAGAAAATTGTCTATGCAGCAATTGACGAAAGATGCAGCGCTTGCCATAGAATAACGCTACATTTCACTGGTACATACGGTAGGTTTACCGGACAACAATGGATTTAAATCTACCAAGAAGTCGACAAGAAATTAGACTCGGGAAATACAAAAATCATGTAAAAATTATGTATATAACACCATAGATTGCCAAACACAAGACTGCAACGCATTATCTGTTGAAATCCATCAACTTAGCTCGTTTTTGCAAACTTTTTGCAAACTCCTTTTTTCGGTACATCTGCATTTGCAAACAAATTGCAAACTCATTTTCTTGGCAGAAAAGCGAAAACTTTCTACCTTTGCCACCGAAAGTTAACGCAAAACGATTTAGTCATGAAGAATCATCAAGCAAAGCGAATTGGCAGTATGCTGGTATTGCTGCTCATCAGCGTTCTGAATTCAACCTGCACGCAAGCACAGGTTAAGGTCGACGACAAGGAGATCATCGGAGTGTGGAAAATGACAAGCATGAAGTTCGAGGGCGAAAGCAAGGAACTCATCAACAACTCCTACACGCAGATCAAGGTGTATCGCGCCAACGGCGAGTATGCCTGTGCCGAGATTGTCAAGCTGAAGAATGGCGAATACTATGTGGCTCCCCACGAGTACGGCACCTACAGTCTCAAGAATGGTATGTACAGCGAGATGGGACGCAAGGCTATCAAGTATAATTGGATAAACAAAACCACCTCTGCAGGCCGCTGGATGAACCGCATCGACCGTTGGAAGAAGATCACTATGCCCGAGACGCTCACCCAGCACATCGTGAATAAGTGCAAGGCGGCACAGGCAGAACCCGCACACCTGCAGCAACTGATGAAGAAGCATATCTTCGGAGGAAGATAGTTTAGAGTTTAGAGTAAGTAGGTGATCAAAAAGATTTTTATAATGACGCAAGAGGATTTGTCATTCTGAGCAAAGCGGCTTTTGCCAACGGGCAAAATGCAAATCTCTACTTT
>JAGHUS010000150.1 GCA_018064685.1 Bacteroidales bacterium
TCCTGCAACTTTTTAACTATATATTATTCAATTATTTACAGATATTTTTTTACTTGTTTTTCTGCACCCAAATTGGTGAAGAACCAGGTTATAATAAAAAAAGTGCCCTTTTTGCCCTCAGCCCTCATATCTTCATGATACTATGTGTGTTATAGAGAGCGCATTTGAATTTAAAAATGCCCGCAAAAATGCCCTAAGCTTAAAATATGCTCTTTTTCCGAAAAAATGAAGCTTGAATAGCAATTCATTCATCTGTGCCTTCACAGACACCAAAACACTCGCCAGGAACGCCGCCTACGTTTTACGGTTATTAGGTTATTAGGTTATACGGAAATTGCCTTTTGAGAGAATGCCTTTGGGAAGATCTGGTATAATCCTCAAAACCGTAAAAGGTCTTTAGACCGACCTCAAAACCTTATAACCGAACAACTTGAGCAACTGCGAAAGTTGAATAGTATATAATTCCCTTTGACTTTCCCTTCGGCCGTCGAGCTGAACCTTCTAGCACAGCGACAAAGACAAGATGAGTTGGGTTGCCTGTCGGCAAGAAATCTTAGCCCTGCGGGGAAATATTAGGCCCTACGGGAAAATCTCAATTAAGGAAATAATTTTGGTTCTTGTGGATTTCGTTTTTTGTACATGCCCCGCGAATTCGGCCATTCAAGTTAACAAACAGATTCTTTGTTTTTTTATTGGTTGATTGAGAAAAATTATAGTATAATTGCGTGAGTAAAATTTAAAAAACACATCATGGAAAAGTTTAACAAAATTGTCTTGAACATACCTCATGCATCATTGAACTGCCAATCATTAGCAGAAAGCGGATGGAAAGAGAATGCTAATTTAATCAACATAATGATAAAGGAAACTGACTGGCATACTGATTTTATTTTCACTGACACCAATAACAAAAGTGTCGTACCATTCATTTTCCCATATTCACGCTTTATTGTTGATGTGGAGAGATTGGAGAACGACCCACTGGAAAGTGAAGGACGGGGTATTGTATATAAAAACATAGGGAGTTTTGCAAGAACAACAGATGACAGCTATAAGCAACATTTGCTGGAAATGAGAAAGGATTACCTTGACAGAATAGCAGATGAGATTGACAGCGAGACAATCGTAATAGACTGCCATTCATTCAACAACGAACTAGCCAAAGATGTTGATATTTGTATCGGATACAATGACGACTGGTCAAAACCCGACAAGGAAACAATCGATAACATTGTCTCTATTTTCGAGTCCGCAGGATATAGGGTTGCCATCAATCGTCCATATAGCAATTCAATCACACCAAAGGATAGCAAAGACTATAAGTCTGTCATGATTGAAGTGAACAAGAAACTCTATCTCAGAAATGGCATTGAAATAAACATCGACACAAGATATGCCCCAAGATTGACAAGCACCATCAAGAAAGTGTACAATTCACTTTTACAAGCTTCGCATACGGTCAACTAGTTGAGAGTTTAGGGTATAGAGTTTAGAGTAGTGGAACAGTTTAAAGTGTAAAGTTAGCGAGTTAACTTTTTCCAGGGAAAGACACCTGCGCCTTCACAGACACAAAAAACACTCGCCAGGAACGCCGCCTACGCTCCTAGCGAGCGAAAACTGTGACCGCAGCGAGTGAAGGCTGCGCTCCTAGCGAGTGAAAGTTGCGACCGCAGCGAGTGAAGGCTGCGCTCCTAGCGAGTGAAAGCTGCGACCGCAGCGTATGAAAGTTATGACCGAAGCGGTCACGAGAAGAGGCCGAAGAGTTCGGCATCGATCATATCGGTGACACGCTTGAAGTCCTGCGGATTGGACTCGAACTTAGTGGTATCGCCATCCACGATGATGAGCTTGCCCTTGTACTGCGAAATCCACTCTTCGTAACGCTTGTTCAGACCCGTGAGATAGTCGATACGGATGGTCTGCTCGTAGCCGCGTCCACGCTTCTCGATCTGCGCAATGAGGTTGGGGATGGTACTGCGGATATAGATCATAAGGTCGGGCAGTCCGACGAGCGACATCATGAGGTCGAACAACTCGGAGTAGTTGTCAAAGTCGCGATCGCTCATATAACCCTGATCGTGCAGGTTGGGTGCAAAGATACGCGCATCCTCAAAGATGGTACGGTCCTGAATGATGGTCTCCTTGCTCTTCGAGATCTCCACCACATCGCGGAATCGTTTGTTAAGAAAATAGATCTGCAGATTGAACGACCAGCGACTCATGTCGCCATAGAAATCCTCGAGATAAGGATTGACGTCGACGGGTTCGAACTGAGGTGTCCAACCATAACGCTTTACGAGCATCTTGGTAAGTGTGGTCTTGCCACAACCTATGTTTCCGGCTATTGCTATATGCATTTTTTGTAATGAATTAAGATTTAAGAGAGAAGAATTAAGAATTGGCTCACCGCGCAGCCTAATTATTCGGTTTTACGGTTTTGCGGTTTTATGGTTTTGCGGTTTTGAGGAAAATACACCGCGCAGCCTAATTATGAATTATGAATTATGAATTATGAATTGACTAAGGTTCCGGGAAAAGGCTGAAGAGGCGGCTATTGACCTTGTCGACAATCTTGGCGAAGTCTTCGCGGTTGTGCAGGAAGTCCATATTGTCAACATCGATGATGAGTACACGCCCTCCATATTTATGCTGAATAAAATCCTCATAGCGTTCGTTCAAGCCCTTGAGATAGTCAATGGAAATCTGCTGTTCGTAATCGCGTCCACGCTTCTGGATGTTAGCCACAAGATGCGGGATGCTGGCACGAAGATAGATAAGAAGGTCAGGATATTTCACAATGTTAACCATCTGCTCGAAGAGCTCCATGAAGGTCTCGTAGTCACGGTCGCTGAGGTTTCCCTGCGCCTTGTTGTTGGCCACAAAGACATGCACGCCCTCGAAGATACTACGATCCTGGATGATGCAATGATTGGCTTTGTTGATGTCGATAATATCCTTGAAACGTTCCTTGAGGAAATACACCTCGAGCGGGAACGACCAGCGCTGGATGTCCTTGTAGTAATCCTCAAGATAGGGGTTGTAGCTGACAGCCTCGAAACGCGGTTCCCACCCATAGTGCTTGGCCAGCATACGTGTAAGAGTAGTCTTTCCGCTCCCTATATTTCCGGCAATGGCGATGTGCATTTTCAGTTTAGAGTTTAGAGTAATTGATAAGTGTAGAGTTTAGAGTTCAGAGTTTAGAGTTCAGAGTAGTTTATCTGGGGTTAGAGTTTAGAGTAGTTTATCTGAGGTTAAAGGTTAGAGGTTAGTGGAAAGGGAGCAAAATTCTGAACCCAAACAACTAAAACACTCTAAACTTTTTCAACTACTCTACACTCAAACTCTAAACTCTAAACTAAAAACCTGAGCATCTTAAAATCCATTTTTCATCGCAAAATTAGAAAATAATTATCAAATAGCGTAACAATAAGGGAATATATTTGCTGGTTTCGTGTATTTTTTGTAAATTTGCGCTAGAAAAACTAACAATCTTTAATATATGGAAAGAAAACTTGAAACCATCTGCATACAGGGCGGATGGAAAGCCAAAAAGGGCGAACCTCAGCAGTTGCCCATCTACCAGAGTACAACATTCCGTTATGAGACGAGCGACCAGATGGCACGCCTCTTCGACCTCAAGGACGAGGGTTACTTCTATACCCGTCTGGCCAACCCCACCAACGATGCCGTAGCCAAGAAGATTGCGGCACTGGAAGGCGGTGTGGGCGCTATGCTCACCTCGAGCGGTCAGGCTGCCAACTTCTACGCAGTGTTCAACATCTGTCAGGCTGGCGACCACTTCATCACCTCGAACACCATCTATGGCGGCACATACAACCTCTTCGGCGTGACGATGAAGAAGCTGGGCATCGAGTGTACCTTCATCGACCCCGAATGGGACGACGAGCGCATCGAGAAGGAGTTCCGCCCCAACACCAAGTGCTTCTTCGGCGAGACCATCTCGAACCCCGGCTGTGCTGTGTTCGACATCGAGCGCTTTGCCAAGATGGCCCACAAGCATGGTGTGCCTCTCATCGTGGACAACACCTTCGCCACCCCCATCAACTGCCGTCCCTTCGAGTGGGGCTGCGACATCGTGACACACTCTACAACGAAGTACATGGACGGACATGCCAGCCAGGTGGGCGGCTGTGTTGTGGACAGCGGCAACTTCCCCTGGGACCAGTATGCTGAGAAGTTCCCCGGACTGTGCTCGCCCGACGAGTCATACCACGGACTGACCTACACCAAGGCCTTCGGAAAGATGGGCTATATGACGAAACTCGTAGCCCAGCTGATGCGCGACCTCGGCAGCATTCCCGCACCCCAGAACTCATTCCTGCTGAACATCGGCTTGGAGACTCTGGCACTGCGCATGGCACGCCACTGCGAGAACGCCCAAAAAGTGGCAGAATGGCTGGAGAAGAACGAGAAGGTGGCATGGGTGAACTACGCCGGACTGCCCACGAACAAGTCATACGCGCTGGCACAGAAATACTGCCCCAACGGCACTTGCGGCGTCATAGCATTCGGACTGAAGGGAACGAAGGAGGAGGCCATCAAGTTCATGGACAGCCTGGACTTCATCAGCATCGTAACCCACGTGGCTGATGCACGCACCTGTGTGCTGCACCCCGCCAGCCACACCCATCGCCAGCTGAGCGACGAGCAGCTCATGGAGGCAGGCGTACGTCCCGACCTCATCCGCCTGTCGGTGGGCATAGAGCATGTCGATGACATCATCAAGGACCTGGAACAGGCAATGGAGAAGATGTAAGAGAAGGAGGTTTTACGGAAAATTCGGCTAATCGGATAATCGGCTAAACGGCTAATCGGAAATTTCGAATAAACGACTAATCGGATAATCGACTAATCGAATAATCATCTAATCGACTAATCGAAAACGCGAATCCCCCCAAACGAACAGAAAAAACATAAACTAAATAACCAAAACTTAAATGGCAACAAACAATGCAAATGGAGCTGTACAGAACGGCTTCTACAAATTGAGCTGGATGCAACGCATCGGCTTCGGTTCGGGCGACTTGGCTCAGAACCTCATCTTCCAGACGGTGGCATGCTACCTGATGCTGTATCTGACAACAGTGTTGAAGATCAACCCCGCCTTCGTCAGCGGTCTTATCCTCGGCGTGCGTCTCTTGGACTGCTTCTGGAGCCCCATCGTAGGTCGCTACATCGACAACCACAACCCCAAGCTGGGTAAGTATCGCGCCTATCTGCTCTATGGTGGTATACCCCTCACCATCGCAGCAGTATGCCTCATGCTGCCGCAGGCTGCAACATGGTCATCAACCATGAAGATTGTATACGCTACCGTCAGCTACACCTTGCTCAGCATGATCTACTCGGTAGTGAACATCCCCTACGGCTCTATCATGGCCTCAATGACACGCGACAATGACGAGGTGCTCAAGCTTACTTCTACCCGTATGGTATGCGCCAACATCGGCCAGATCATCGTACAGGCTGGCTTCCCCATCGGTCTCGCCATGGTTCTCAGCCAGGCCATCGACTGGAAGCAGGCTATGTTCATGGCCATCGGTACCATCCCCGCCTTCGTCATCCTGCCCGCACTTCCTGTCCTGAAGAAGCTGTTCGGCAAGAAAGGCCTCTACTACGTGCTGCTGTGCATCGGTCTCGTTGGTTTCATTATCCTCTATGTCATCGGTAAGTTCTTCAACGTGGCAGAGTGCAATGTCATCGTTCAGACAGCCAAGATCATGACCGGTGTAGGTCTGTTGGTTGGTTCGCTGATGTGGGCTCTCGTACCCGAGGTCATCACCGAGTCGGAATACCGCACTGGCAATCGTCCTGCTGCCACCGTCAACGCACTGGCCGGTGTAGCCTTCAAGGCAGGTTTCTCGGTAGCCGGTTTCATCACTCCCCTCGTTATGGGTTGGGTTGGTTTCAACTTCGCTGAGGAGAAATCATCACTGGCCACCGATCCCAGCGCATGGTTCACCGTAACCTCTATCTTCGCTGTCGCAGGCTTCCTGCTGCTGCTGTTCTGCTTCAAGGGCTGCCAGGAGCGCATCGCCACCACACCCGAGAAGCCTGTCACCTTCGGCGAGATGTTCAAGGAGTTCAAGGCCAACAAGTGTCTGCAGCTCATGATCTGCATCTTCATCGTGGTCTTCCTGGCTTCATTCATCAGTGCTCCCGTCAACGCCTACTACACCAAGTTGGCTGACTACAACGACGTAGCCAAGGAAGCCATCCTGTGGTTTACAACCATCATCCCCGCAGCTCTCCTCATCCTCGTAGGATTCCTTATTTATAAGTATCCCCTCACCGACGAGAAGCTGGACGAGATGAACAGAGAAATCGAGGCTAGAAACAACAAATAGGTTTTGAGGTTCTGAGGTTTTGAGGTTCTGAGGTTATAAGGCAGTTCAACAATCTGCATATGACTTCTAGCATCAGAAACAAAAATCGCAAAACCTAATCTCCGCTAAACCGCAGAACCAGTAAACCGTAAAACCGGGAAAAGACATGAAAAAGATTATAACTGCTGCCCTTCTGGCCATGCCTTTCATGAACATCAACGCCCAGTCGCTGAAACAGGCCTACGGAAGCATGTGGCGCACTAGCGTCAGCGTGAACCAATGGCAGGTGAAGGCTCAGGCCGGCAAGGGTAACAACAATAGCTATTCGGGCAACGTAAACGACGACCAGACGGCCGACTGGCCAAAGATCGTAGAGCAGTATGACTACGTAGTGCCCGAGAACGTGATGAAGTGCGAGGTCATCCACCCACAAGAGGGCGTATACGACTTCACACTTGCCGACCAGTTTGTGGACAAAGCCCGCCGCGATGGACTGCACGTGCTGGGACACTGTCTCATCTGGCACTCGCAGTGCGCACCCTGGTTCTTCGTCGACGAGAACGGCAAGACCATCGGCAAAGACGAGCTGAAGAAGCGCATGAAGGAGCATATCACCACCATCGTGTCGCACTTCAAAGGTCGTGTCGAGGGCTGGGACGTGGTGAACGAAGCCTTCGAGGACAACGGCACACTGCGTCACAGCATGTTCTACCAGATTCTGGGCGAGGACTACATCCCCTTGGCATTCCAGTATGCCCATGAGGCCGATCCCAGCATCGAGCTCTACTACAACGACTACTCGATGAGCAAGCCCGAGAAGATAAAGGGCGTGTGCAACTACTTCCGTCCCCTCATCAACAAGGGTCTGCCCATCACCGCCATCGGTCTGCAGGGCCACATGATGATGACTGACGGAGTGGGACAGATTGCCGACTACGAGAAGAGCATCAAGGCCATTGCCGACCTCGGTCTGCCTTGTTTCTTCTCCGAGCTCGACCTCTCGGCTCTGCCCAACCCCTACAACCACAGTGGTGCCAATGTCAGCGACAACTTCGCTCTCACTCCCGAGTCGAACCCCTACACCGACGGACTCCCCGCCGAGGTGCAGGAGCAGTGGGATAACTTCTGGGTAGAGTTCTACAAGATGCTCATCCGAAATAAGGAACATGTGATGCGCGTGGGCTATTGGTGCTTCAACGACCTCAGCTCGTGGCGCAACGACTGGCCCATAAAGGGACGTACAGAATACGCCACGATGTTCGACCGCCAGAGCCAGATGAAGCCAACCATCAAGAAGCTGGTAGAGCTGGTTCAGCCCAATGACGAGAGCAACAACAAAAAGAAATCAACAACCAAAAAGAAAAAATAATAAAACCAAAACATCATGAAAACAAAGAAGCGTTATCTTTTCCCTGCCGACTACATGGCAGACCCCTCAGTACACATCTTCAACGGTAAGATATACATCTACCCCAGCCACGACTGGGAGTGTGAGAATGTAGAGAACGACAATGGCGACCAGTATGTGATGAAGGACTACCACGTATTGCGCATCGATGGCGATCCCATGAACGGTGAGGTCGTAGACTGCGGTTGCGTATTGCGTCAGGAGGACATCCCCTGGGCTGGCCGTCAGCTGTGGGACTGCGATGTACAGGAGTACGAGATGGAGGTTCCCACCAACGCTGAGGAGCAGGCCAAGGGCATGGGCTACAGCAAGAAGGTGAAGAAGTATGTGATGTACTTCCCCCTGAAGGACCGTTGCGACGTGTTCCACTGGGGTACTGCCATCGCCGACAATCCCGAGGGTCCCTTCATTCCTCAGCCCGCTCCCGTTCCCGGCAGCTACAGCATCGACATGTGTGCCTTCCGCGATGATGCCGACGGCGAGGTTTACGTTTACTTCGGCGGTCTGTGGGGCGGTCAGCTGCAGCGCTACAAGGACAATATCCACCTCGAGGAGCCCTATCTGCCTGAAGGCAAGCAGGATGCTCTGCCCAGCCGTTGCGTACGCCTGACCAAGGACGGCTTGAACTTCGCCGAGGCTCCACGTCCCATCCTCGTTGTCGACAACGAAGGCAATCCCCTCAAGGCTGACGATCCTCACCGCTTCTTCGAGGCCAGCTGGATGCACAAGAAGGATGGCAAGTACTTCTTCTCATACAGCACCGGCGACAGCCATCTGCTTTGCTATGCAGTGGGCGACAATCCTTACGGTCCCTTCACCTATGCTGGCGAGATTCTGACTCCCGTTGTGGGTTGGACCACCCATCACGCCATCCTGCAGTACGAGGGCAAGTGGTATCTGTTCCATCACGACAGTGTGCCCAGTGGCGGCAAGAGCTGGTTGCGCAGCCTGAAGGTCTGCGAGATCGAGTTCGATGAGAACGGAGTAATTAAGACTATCGACGGTATCGACGAATGAGAAAAACACTTTCACTAATACTAGTAAGCCTCTGCATGTCAGAGGCTTACTCGCAAAACCCAATTGTATCGCATATCTTCACTGCCGACCCAGCTCCCGTCGTGCACGAAGGCATTGACAGCCTGTACGTCTACTGTGACCAGGACGAGAACGTGCCGGGTGTCAACGACTTCTACTATATGGAGCACTATCGTGTGTTCTCGACTGCCGACATGGTGAACTGGACCGACCACGGCGATGCTGTGATGCCCCGTACCGCCTTCAAGTGGATGAAGCAGGGCACCTGCTGGGCTTCGCAGTGCGTGAAGCGAGGCGGATATTACTATTGGTATATGTGTGGCAATCCCGCTTCAGGCTATAACTACGGCTATAACGTCATCGGCGTGGGACGCTCCACCAAGCCTAGCGGACCGTTTACCGACCCCATAGGCAAGCCCGTAGTGCATGCATTCGGCTACATCGACCCCACCGTGCTGATTGACGATGACAACCAGGCATATATGTACTTCGGCAATCCTCAGCTCAGCTACGTGAAGCTGAACACCAATATGACAAGCTACAAGACCACGGGAGCAGGCAGCAAGAATGGCATCTACGAGATACCACTGACCGAGGAGACCGTGGGCGGATACAAGGGTAGCGATGACATGATAGTGGGAAAGGACAAATACGAGGAAGGACCCTGGCTGGACAAGCGTGGCGATAACTACTATATGATATATGCCGCTGGCGGTGTGCCCGAGCACATCAGCTACAGCATGTCGAAGTCGCCCACCGGTCCATGGGAATACAAGGGCCAGGTGATGCGCACTGGCGACACCGGTTCGTTTACCAACCATAGCGGTATAGCCCAGTTCCGCGGTCACGAATACTTCTTCTACCACACCGGATGGGCATCGGTAGGAAACGTGAACGGAGGCGGCTTCAACCGCAGCATGGCTGTCGAGGAGTTCAAGTTCAACGAGGACGGAACCATTCCCGAGATAAAACCCACACGAACCGGTGTGAAGGCCATCGCCACCCTCAACCCCTTCCTGCAGCAGCAGGCCGAGACGATGAACAAGGGTGTGAACATCAAGGTGGTAGGCAATGAGAAGAAGGGTGTGTATGTGACGGGGACGACCAGCAAGTCGAACATCACAGTGGCTAATGTGGACTTCGGAACAGAAGCTCCCGCAAGTGTCACCATACGCTATGCTACCACTCTCGACAAGGGCTATATCTACATCCGCCAGAACAGTACCACGGGTACCATCATAGCCAAGATACCTCTACAAAGTACTGGCAGTGAGAAGACATGGGAGGAAGTGACCATTCCCATCACAGCAAGAGTAACTGGCCTGAAGAAGAACATCGTGTTCACATTCAGCGGTACGGCAGATGCCACAACCGGCAACATGGTGAACATTGACTGGTGGAAGTTCAACACCGAGGAAGAGACTGCCATCAGCAACATCAGAACAGAAAGACCACAAGACAACACCACATACGATCTGTCGGGCAGAAAGACCGAAGCAAACAAACTGCAGAAGGGTATCTACATTAAAAACGGCAGAAAGGTGTTGATAAGATGAAGCCACTAAGGGTAGTAAAAGGGAGTAAACCGTATGAAAAATCTGATTGCAACGCTAGTATTGCTATGCATGCCTTTGTGGCTATACGCACAGGAATGGAACGAAGCCAAATACAAAAAGATTGAAAACAGTATCAAGGCTCCGACCTTCTCCGACCACACCTATTATATAAATAAATATGGTGCAAGCACGAAGGCATCGGCTCGCGTCAATCAGAAAGCCATCAACAAGGCTATCGCCACTTGCTCAGAGCAGGGAGGTGGTAAGGTTGTCATCCCGAAGGGTGAATGGAAGAGTGGTGCCATACGGCTGCTCTCCAACGTCAACCTCGTCATTGACGAAGGGGCTACGCTCTGCTTTGCCTACGAGCCGGACCTCTATCCCATGGTAAAGACCCGATGGGAGGGACTCGACATCATGAACTACTCGCCCTGCATCTATGCATTCCAAGCCCAGAACATAGCCGTGACGGGACGAGGCACCATCAATGGTGGAGGCAAAAACGAGACATGGTGGCAATGGTGCGGAGCTGCGAAATATGGTTTTGAGAAAGATAAGACACCACAGGCGCAGAACATGCCCTATGCTGGCGACACGCTGAAGTTCGATGCCCGCGACAAAGACGGACAACGACTGACCAACCGCAACATGCTGCTGTGGATGGCCGACCATAACATCCCCACCGAGGAGCGTATCTTCGGAAAAGGCTGCGGCATGCGACCTCAGCTTGTCAACTTCTACGAGTGCGAAGGAATACTGGTGGAGGATGTCACTCTGCTGAACAGTCCCTTCTGGACCTTCACCCCTACCCTATCGAAGAATATCACAGTGCGCCGATGCAAGTTCATCAACAATGGTCCGAACGGCGACGGCTGCAACCCCGAGTCGTGCGAGAACGTCCTCATCGAGGACTGCCTATTCCATACAGGCGACGACTGCATCGCTATCAAGTCAGGACGTAATGGCGACGGACGACGACGTCCGGTCCCCAGCCGAAACATCATCGTCCGCGGGTGTACCATGGAAGAAGGCCATGGTGGTGTAGTACTTGGCTCAGAGATATCAGGAGGCGTACAGGATGTCTTTGCCGAGAACTGCACGATGGACTCTCCCAACCTGGACCGCGTACTGCGCATCAAGACCAACACGTGCCGTGGAGGAGTAACCGACGGTGTGTATATGCGAAATATACAAATAGGTCAGTGTCGCGAGGCGGTGCTACGCATCAACCTGCTCTACGAGCCTAAAGAACAGGCAGAAAGAGGCTTCATCCCGATGGTGAAGAACGTGTATATGGAGAACGTGACGTGCAAGAAGTCGCGCTATGGCATAATGCTTGACGGACTGAAAGAAAGGCAAAACATCCAGAACATCCACCTCAAGAACTGCGACTTCAGCGGCATCACCGACAAGACACTCAACCTGAACCCGGGATACAGCAACGTAGAGTTGGAGAATGTGAAGTTGAATGGTCAGCTCTTAAACCAAAACCTGAGTCAATCTGCCTACACCAACATTCTAAATGCATACGCCATAGACTTGCAATCGGAGAAGAGCAACAGTCTGAAGATGTCGGAACGAATGGTGCTGAGCGAGATACAGCGCACGCAGTTTCCGTTCTATCTTGACTTTACCGACATAAAGAAAAGACCCGAGGGCAAATGGTCGTACGTGATGGGAATAGAGCTTGAAGCCATGCTCGATGCCTATCTGGCCTACGGCAACAAGGCTATCATTGACTTCATCAGTCTTTATGCGCCCAAGATGATAAAGCAAGACGGAAGCATCACCGGCTACAAGCAGAGCGACTATAATCTGGACAACGTGCGTACAGGACGCTTCATCCACCGTATGAACCAGCTCTTCCCATCGGAAGAAACAAAGCACACCAAGGCCGCAGTAAATACACTTTTCGAGCAACTGGAGAAGCAACCTCGCACCAAAGAGGGTGTGTGGTGGCACAAGGAGATATACCACGACCAGGTATGGCTGGACGGCATCTACATGGGACTGCCCTTCTACACCATGGTGGCAAGGGACACGAAGGGAGAGAATAATGCGAACTCCACACTGAAGTCAAAAGACGACAAAGCGACGAAAGAGACAAAGACCGCGAAGTACTACTACGACGATGCGGTAGCGCAGATAAGCAAGACGTTCAAGCGAACGTATGACAAGAAAACGGGACTATGGAAGCATGCATGGGACGAGAAGCATGCTATGTTCTGGGCTGACAAGAAGACGGGACAGAGCCAGCACACATGGGCGCGTGCCATGGGGTGGTTTACGATGGCTATGATAGAGGTGTTGGACGTACTGCCCGAAGATTATGCCAAGCGCAAGGATGTCATCAAGATGTTCCAGCAGACAATGCAGGCCGTGGTGCGATACCAGGACGAAAAGAGCCATCTGTGGTATGACGTACTCGACGTGAAAGACCCACGCAACTACTTGGAAGCCACGGCTTCTAGCATGTTTACATACTGTCTGCTGAAAGGTGCGCGATTGGGTTATCTCGATGATAGTTATCAGAAGAAAGGCATCGAGGCATACGAGGCCATACAGAAGGAGTTTGTACGAAGGGAGAAGGATGGCACCTTATCGCTCACACGTTGCTGTTCGGTAAGCGGACTGGGACCAGAGAAATCGCCCAACCGTGACGGCAGCTTCGACTACTACATGTCCGAACCCATCCGCGACAACGATGCAAAGGGGATCGGCCCCTTCATCTGGGCCAGCCTGGAATACGAGGCAATCACATCGGGTAACGTGGCAAGCAAATCTTCCGACAAAGCAAATGCAACTTCCAACAAAGCAAAAGCAACTTCCAACAAAGCAAAAGCAACTTCCAACAGAGCAAAAGCATCCGACAATACTACGCTAAGTCATTCTTTCAGTCCTGTTGAAAACCATCAGTCTCTTTACGATTTCGTCGTACCTCGCGATGGTGACTTCCGCCAGGCCATCGAGGCTGCCAACAACCGCAAAGACCTGTCGCAGCGTTTTCGCATCTTCGTGCAGAAGGGTGAGCACATCGTACCCACAAAGGGCACAACGATGGGTGGTGACAGCGTGACATACCCCGATCCACGCACCTATCTCACTGCACCCAACACCAGCATCATAGGCGAAGACCGCGACCTCACCGTCGTAGTCAACATCACACCGCCCGTAACATGGCACAACGGCTTTAATGCTGCATGTCCGCTAGAGGGCATTGGAAATGGCGACGTGCTCATCATGGAGAAGACGTGCCAGAACACCTACTTACAGGACATCACGCTTAAGAACAGCATGCCGGACAAGTCGGGTCGTAACATTGCCCTTCACGATCGTGGCGACCTGACCATTTACAACAACATCTGCCTATGGGGTTACCAGGACTCCTACGTCAGTAATAATGCCAACGGCAGATATTATTTCAACGGAGGTGTGCTGCGTGGACGCACAGACTATATCTGCGGCAAGGGAGACGTCTATTTCGACCATGTCACATTCCAGCAATGCGACAAGGCTGGCTACATAGCCGCACCTTCCATCCCTCGCAAATACGGCTATGTCATGCAACATTGCTACATCAAGCAAGAGACGCCCGACGTTACCTATTATCTGGGACGTCCATGGGGAAACTCCACTCCCACTGCCATCTGGCTGAACACGAAGGTGGACAACTCGCCCATCACCAAGGATAAGAAAGGATATAATGCATGGGCTGACATGGGAAGCAAGGGATGGCCGGCACGATTTGCCGAATATAACACGCAACTGACAACAGGCGAAGAACTCGACCTCACAGGTCGACGTTCGTCGTGGACAGACAAGGATGGCAACGTGCATCCCAACAACCCCATCGTGACAGCCGAAGAGGCTGCCACCTATACACTGCAGAACATCATGGGCGACTGGGATCCTACCGTTCACACACAACTGTTGCCACAGACAAGAGTCGTACGTAATGGAAACACCCTACGATGGGATGTGCAGCCCAAAGCCTTACTCTATGCCATCTGCAAGAACGGACAAATAGTTGGCTTCACAACCAACAACAGCTACCAGATAGAAGGCGGCACGAAAACAGACAAATGGACTGTTCGCACGGCAAACCAAATGGGTGGACTGAATTGAACGTAAAGGCAATGGCTATTTGACATAAATTGATAATAAAAATAAAAGAGAAAAGAAATTTAAATATTAAAACAACAAATTTTATTTGACGAATGGAAATCTTAGGACTAGATTGGCACGCGTGGCTGACGATCACACTCACGATAGGCATGTTCATCACACTGATGAAGACCAAACTGCCGGCAGACGTAGTATTTCTGAGTGTTATTGCCTTGCTGGCAGTAACCAATTGCATTCCCACCGAAGACGCCCTCAGCGGCTTCAGTTCATCAACGGTTATGGTTGTCGGTGTGCTGTTTGTCGTTGTGGCAGGACTTGACGCAACCGGAGTATTGCAATGGATAGTAAAACATCTGCTGGGCACCCCGAAAACCTACGGCAGAGCGATCGTCAGACTGATGTTCCCCGTTGCCGTTCTGAGTTCATTCCTCAGCAATACAACTGTAGTAGCCCTCTTTATTAAAGTAGTAAAGATGTGGGCATTGAAGCTGAAGATTTCTCCCTCAAAACTGCTCATTCCACTCAGCTATGCCGCAGGAATGGGTGGTGTATGTACGCTCATTGGTACACCTCCCAACCTAGTGATTTCGGGTTTCTATGCCGATGCTACGGGCGAGCAATTGGGCATGTTCTCAACGACTTTGGTCGGTTTGGCATGCCTCGCTGTAGGCATACTGAGCATCATAGCCATGCAGAAACTGCTTCCAGTGCGAAAGTCACCGGAAGAGGAACTTACCGGCGAATTGAACAGTGCTGTTCATTATCTGTTCGTCACGAAAGACAGCCATCTGCCCGGTCAGACATTGGGCGACATCGACATCATGAATGCTACCCAGAAATGCAAACTCATTGGTATTGTACACTTTGACGGAGAAGTGGAGCATATCGACCAGATGTCGCAAGAACAGGTAGAAGACGTTTTTCTGCTCGGCGGAGACACCCTTCTACTCACTGGCGACCGTGAGGATGTAATGGCTATAGGCAAACGCTACGGTATGAAGCACTCGTCGCTGGAAGAAGAAGAGACAAAGGGCGGAGCGTATACATTGCTGTCATCGCTCATCATGCTAGCCATGGTGACACTGTCGGCACTCGACATACTGCCACTGCTGCATTGCGCAGTCATCGCAGCACTGCTGATGCTCATCACCCGATGCTGTAGCCTTAAACAGGCAAAGAAGAGCGTCAACTGGGATGTACTGATGGTGTTTGCATCCTCGGTGGCCCTTGGTAAAGCCATAGACCATACCGGTCTGGCGCAGATACTCGCCGACAACATGGCCAACATCTGTGGCAGTCATGCCCTTATGGCGTTTATCATACTTTGCTTTGCAGGCACCTTCCTTACAGAGTTCGTTTCCAACACTGCCTGCGGTGCCATTCTCGCCCCTGTAGCAGTGAAACTGGCAATGGCAATGAATGTCAATCCGCTTACATTCTGCATAGGACTAATGATAAGTGTATCATCAAGCTTCGCAACACCAATTGGTTCGCCAACACACTTGATGGTTTACATTCCCGGAGGCTACCGCTTCACAGACTTTATGCGAGTTGGCCTGCCAATGAATATTATCATACTTGCTACGAACATCATCGTCACGCTACTTCTATTCCCCCTCTAACAAAACAAAGACTATATAATAAGAGTGGCACAAAAGATTCTCCCTTTTGTGCCACTCATTTGTTTTATGTGATGATTAAATATAAAATTTTATACCAAGTTATTTTTTAATCATTACTATAGTTCTTCCCAGTCTAAATCAATCTTACTACCGTCGATAGAGATGCCGGCAATGCTTGAACCTTCGTCATTGTCGCCCGCATCAATCTGCTCGAACATGGTGATATCGCCCTGCGTACTGCGCATTGTGGTAGTGGTGTAACCATCACTCAGGTTATAGAGCGAAACACGCTCGGCATGGTCGTCCTCCATGAGCATAATGAGAGCAGGATTGACACCGCCACCAATATTCATGACTGCCACACCACGACAACGACCTACTGAACCCTTCACCACAATGGTGTCGGAGGGACAATCAGCAGCATTGAAGATCATAGCAAAATGGTTGTCCTTCTGGTTCTTAAACACACATTTCACTACTCCCTCGTCCGTGACAACCACATCAAAGAACTTGTCGTACGAAGCCGTTTGCATTGTCTCGGCTACCATGAAATCCAGCGAACCGGGTCGCAATGTAGCCACAGAATCAGGTGCGGGCAATGAGTCTAAATCTACATGCTCACCCTTTGAATCCTTGCCGTTCACACAACTCATCATCACAGCGGCAGCAAATGCCATATAAAATATTTTCTTCATTATTATTTAGTCGTTTAGAATTTAGACGTTTAGGAAAATAGGAAATTTGTCGTTTGGGAAAATAGGAGATTGGTCGTTTGGGAAACTAGGAGATTGGTCGTTTAGTCGTTTAGGGGAGAGATGACTATGAATTCTGCTTGGCATACCATTTAAGCACATCACACGTCTTTGTCAGGTCGCGCACATTACGATGCTGAATCAGATACTCGTAGGCCGAGACGGCAGGATGGAACATCATGAACTTGTAGTGTAGCTCGTTGGTATCCCAATCCTGGTTGAGCGTCCAGAAACGCTCCTCACCAACAGGTACACAAGCCAAACCATAGTAGATGTCGAAACGCATTTTCTCGGTCTTACAGTCCTTCAAGGCATTGTTCAGCTGCACACGAGCCTGAGCGCATAGTTTGTTGGGTACTTCATATTCCTCGAGCGAAACACCAAACTCACTCAATGCCCAGAGATCGCCATAGTTCGAAGCCTGGAACATACGCATAGCCATCTCAATCTCGTTCTTCGCCTTCATGTCGCCACTCAGCGTTTTGTTCTTGTTGATGAGGTTGACCATCGTCTCGCAGAACTCAACCTTCTTGTTCTCTGACCCATCCAACACCATTTCCTCATCCACCTCGCCACGTTGCGTGCGGCGGAACGGGTCTTCGAATGTGAACTTACGGTCGTGCAGATAAGCACGCACATTGGTCGTTGCCAAATATTTGGGAGTCAGCTTCTTCAGATAGAGCAAAGCCTGACCATACTTTCCTTCTCGTATCATCTTGGTACCCACAAGGTCTATCATGACCTGATCGTCCACCTTCACCTTCTTGATGAGCTGTTGTGCAAACATATCATTGGCATTCTTGCTCTTCAGACATTCATAGAAGGTGACCACCTCTTCCATCGAGGCATTATGGTTCAACTCACGGAACATCTCGTCCGACCAGGCACTCCAGCTTCCCTCGTGCGACTTTGCCAAGACCTGGTCCGACAGATTATATGCCACGAACAAGCCCTGCTTACAGCTATGCTTTGACAGATAATCAACGAGCAGCGGCTTGTAGGCATCCATCAGGAAGCAGTAGTTGGGGCAGTAGGTGCTATAGTAATTACGGTAATCATCATCCGAAGGTATCTCGTCACCGTCAGGCAATTCATTGAGCGCACGATTGCAGAGCAGCATATAGTCGTCGGCCAACTCCTTCAAAAACTTATCATTAGATACGATGGGAGCTGTATGGAGTTTGGCAAGCAGCAAGATGCGTTCGGCATTCTCCTTCTGAGTCGGCGTGCCTTTCCGCTTCATGGCCTCCTGTGCGCAGTCCAATGCCACCTTGTAGTCACCGTCCTTAAGATTCATCCAAGCCAATACACTTAGCCAGAGTATGTCATCGGCAGGCCTCTTCCCCACCATCTCCTTGCACAAAGCCTTGATGCGAGCACCATCTTTTTGCACATCCGTCTCCACACCATCTAAAAGATAAGTAGGACCAGTGATGTTTTCGTTGCAGCTGTAGAAGTTGGCATAATCCTGCAGGGCATATTGCAATGTTATCTGATTCTCGGGCGAAAGGTTATCGGCCAGTGACTTGATGCCATTATATCCCACATAGTGGTACACACACCAACGGATGCTCTGCAGGTCGCCCAACTCGTTGTAGATGCGAAGCGCTGAGGCATAGTCGCGCTTCTGAAACAAAACACTGGCATAGTAACCCTTCAGTCGATTGGCCAAAGCCTTGTCGGTACAATGCTGAGCCTTATCGTTCCACTCCTTTTCTATCTTGTTGTAGTCGTGCAACAAAGCATACACACGCATCTTCAGCAGTGACACACGATATTCGAAGGCACTGGGCACATCCTTCAATCCTGCCAACAAGCGGCGAGCCTTATCGGCAGACTTTTCAGTAGGCTCATAGTCCCACGACTCTACATTGGCATCCTGCACAGCGAAACAAGCAGTAAGGTATTTCCACGCGAAAGCATCCTTTTTGACGAGTTCGGTGAAAGCATTCTCTTCATACGAACCTTTCAAGAAACCAGCACAATAGGTATTGTTAAAGAAATCGCGTATGACATCCTGCTTCACCTTCTTGTTCAAGTAGTTGTACCAGAAGTTGACAGTTTCATTCTCATTGGATTTCATATAGCTGACATCATAATCGGGATGTGGCTTTACAATATGAAAACTGGAGGAACCCTCCCACATGGCGCATTCCATACAAGCCGAAACTTTGGAACTGAAGCCCAGTACCAAAGCTGTAACCATAATGATAAATTTCTTCATATTCTACTTGTCGTTTATTTAGTCGTTTGGGAAACTAGAAGATTTGTCGTTTGGGAAACTAGGAGATTAGCCGTTTAGCCGTTATGTATATCAAAGCTGCTTTCCCATTATACGCCTCCTTAGGGGTAGGCGGGGGAGGGGGTCGTAGATTTTCAATTCTTATAGTAAATAATCTCTCGCACCACATCCGGTTTTATCTCGCCCAGTTTACGTATCATATCGTTGTTCAGTTCGTCATTGCTCTCTTCGCGTCTTATCATGTCGCCCGGCATAACACGCTGCCCCGCTTGGGTGGTAGTAGATGCCGTGATGGGGACCGACTGGTAGGTGCGCGAACGCCAATGTGTGCTGTCTATACGGACAAAGGCTGTTGTGTCGTTGAGCGGCAGACCTGGAGCCAGAAAGGCGAACTCGCCGGCACGGAAGACTACGTTCCAAGAGAACAGTGGGAGTGCCAATGACAGAGGTAGCGAGTAGCTGGAGAGATGACGCAGATATGGTTCTACCGACTTACGACTGAGGATGGAGTTCTCCTCATCGACATCCAGCAAACGACCTGTGTTGTAGCACATCAGCACGCCACGATCGGCTGGTGGAGCCTCCATACCCAACTGATGCAGACGTATCGTGGTGCTCAGCGTCCTACCCTCTTTGTGCAGACGTTCTGCCATCGTCCTCAACACCTCGAAGTACACCTTCATGTTGCTCTGTGCCCAGTCATAATCAATCTGAACCTCCTTGCTCAATGGCAAACCATTCATCTGCATCACATCGTCCATGCGGGTCAGAATCTTATCGGCAATGAGCGAAGCCTTGTTCCCATCCTTCTGGGTGATGACGCCGGGAGCAATAAACACAACAGGCACTATCTCGACGTGCTTGACATCCTTTGCCGCTCCGATGTTCCTGATGGTGGATTCAGGACGCAAACCGAGTTCGCAATCATTGGCATCGCCCACCACGTCGAACAACCTGACATACAAGGTTTTCACTCCCACACTGTTCATCCAGATCTTCTCTGCTTCGGTCATGTCGAACGTCGTACGCCAATAATAAAGGCCATAGCTTTCGGGCTTAGCCTCCTCTGTGCTGCACGATGTAAACACCAGCAGCAAAGACAATATGGCAAGGAGTGTACGAATCATTCTTCAACGCGATACATGTGTAAGCACAGAGTCCACATATTCCTTTCCCAAAACACGTATCACGCTGTCAGCCTTCACCTTATCCTCGTCCGAGAGCGAAGACAGCCAATCGCGTGCATCATCCGAAACCATGCTTATCGAGTCACGCTGGTTGACAGCCATGGCATGTTGCAACTGCACGGCATACTCTTTCGCCCTATCCTCCACGCTCATCGAGTTGAAGAGGTTGGCACAGCCCAGCAGTGTGCATACCGACACACCCGAAAAAAGCAAATATGTGAATCTTTTTTTCATACGCAAAGAGGAAATCAAGTCAACCTGTAGTATTAATACTTGCAAAGTTAATAATAAATTGTTAAAACGCGGACATTTCGACATCAAAATACGAAATAAGCCTCAGACTTTAACAATCATTTAATAAAAAATCGACAGAATCATGCCTTTGCTCGAAAAAATCGCACTTGAAGCATCGTTTCTTTGCATTTTATAACAATAATGTGTATTTTTGCAAAAAATAAGTAAAAACGAATATCGCTGAATGAAACATATTAGTGATTTTCTCAGTCAGAAGGCCAGTCTCTTCATCATCCTTATAGCCATAACCACATTCGAGTTTCCTATACTTTTCGAGTGGGTGAAGGGTGATGTACAGACCGTCATCCTGGGCATCATTATGCTCAGCATGGGCCTCACGCTCACACCTCAGGACTTCAAAGCGTTGGCCAAGCGTCCGCTGGACATTCTCATTGGATCGGTGGCGCAGTTCAGCATCATGCCCCTTGTGGCATACGGCCTCACATGGCTCTTCTCGCAGGTTCCCGCCTTCGCCCCCTACTCCACCGCTATGGCTATTGGCATCATCCTGGTAGGTTGCTGTCCCGGTGGCGTATCGAGCAATATCATGTCGTTCCTCTGTCATGGCGACGTAGCCTATTCGGTGGGTATGACTTGTGTCAGCACCCTTGCCGCTCCCATCCTCACACCCTTGCTCGTGTTATGGTTGGCCGGCGAACGCGTGGATGTCGATGCCATGGGCATGTTCAAACAGATACTTATCGTAACGATCATCCCCATCGCTATTGGCTTCATGCTCAACCTGTTCCTAGGCAACACCAAGAGCTTTAAGAGCATACAGAGCTGCATGCCAGGCGTGTCGGTCATCTGTCTGGCGTGCATCGTGGGAGGCGTCGTCACTCAGGTGCACGATCCACTGTTGGAGAATGGCCTCCTTCTCTTCTTCCTCACTTTCGGAATGGTGTTGTGCCACAACACGATAGGCTACCTTTTGGGCTACTTCGTGGGTCGAATCTTCGGTTTCAACACAGCCAAGAAGCGCACAATCAGCATAGAGGTGGGAATGCAGAATGCCGGACTCGGCACCAATCTGGCCACGACCTTCTTCATGGCCACAAATCCCATGGCCGTCGTTCCTTGTGCCATCTCCTGTGCATGGCACTCCATCAGCGGAACCATCCTTGCCAATATTTTTGCGTTAAGAGACAGGAAATCAGCATCTAAAACGAAGACTTCAGTTTGCTGATAGTAAAGAGTAGAAATATAAAACTACACAACACCACTCGATTATGAAAAAAAGAACCATTATAGCCGCTTGCATGCTGGCACTGTCTGGCATAGCACAACAGGCACAAGCCCAACAACTTGCATTCCCCGAGGCTCAGGGCTGGGGCCGCTATGCACAGGGAGCTCGTGCCGTGACAAGTCCTACCGTTTATCACGTCACCAACCTGAACGACTCGGGTGCCGGTTCGTTTCGCGACGCCGTATCGCAACCTGGCCGCATCGTGGTCTTCGACGTGTCGGGCGTCATCAACATCAATTCGCGCATCAGCTTTGCTCGTAACATCTACGTGGCCGGACAGACAGCGCCGGGCGAGGGTGTCACCATCTATGGCGACGGCGTCAGTTTCTCGGCTGCCGACAACATCATCTGCCGCTATCTGCGTGTCCGCATGGGACATGGCGGCACCGATGGCAAGGACTGTGCCGGCATAGCCAGCGGCACGAACATGATCTTCGACCACTGCTCCTTCTCATGGGGACTGGACGAGACCTTCTCCATCAACCCCGACGGCAAGGGTGCCATAGGCGACATCACCATACAGAACTGCATCGTGGGTCAAGGACTTATGACCCACTCGGCCGGCGGACTGATGCAGGCCGACAACGTCACGCTCTATCGCAACCTCTACTGCGACAACTCTACGCGAAACAACAAGGTGAAGGGCAAGAACCAGTATGCCAATAACATCGTCTACAACTGGAAGAACGGAGCCTACCTGATGGGGGGCAGCGACTCGAACGTCAACTCGTATGCCAACATTCAGTCCAACCTCTTCATCAACGGTCCTTCGGGCGGAGGCAACGCCTTCACCGAGGCAAGTGCTAAGTTCAACTGCTATGCCATCGACAACTGGCAGGACAACAACTGCGACGGCAAGCTCAACCCCTTCGAGGTGACCAACTACAGCAGTGCCAATCGTGTCTCCACGCCCTACGACTATCCCAAGTTGCCTCTCTATAAGGGAACCGAACTGATAGAGAAACTCTTGCCCACGGTGGGAGCCTCACTGCCCTATCGCGACCAGAGCGACTGCTACATGATAGACGAGGTGATGTCCTTTGGCACCGACGGTGCACTCATCACCTACGAGACAGCTCTCCCCATCGGTGCTCCATCGGCATGGACATGGTGGAAGAACGCAAAGGACAAAGACAGCGACAACGACGGTATGCCCGACTGGTGGGAGGAGGCCAACGGCACAAATGCCAAGGCCAACGACGCCTGCACGAAGGCCAGCAACGGCTACCTGAACATCGAGAACTACATCAACTCCATCACTGCCGACAACCGTCAGTTCTTCCTGCGCCAACCCATCACCATGAGTCAGAAGAACGCCACTTCGTCTACCATCACCCTGGCATGGCGCGACTACACCTATGCCGAGGACGGCTTCGCACTTGAGGTGCAGGAGGACGGCACTTGGAAGGAGATGGGACGTGCCGAGGCCAACAAGACCAGTTACACCATCAGCGGCTTGGAACCCGGTACATCTTATAATATACGCATGCGCGCATACGCGAAGCACGATGGCGAGGAGACCTACTCCAGCTACACCCCCGTCCAGAGCATGATGACACGTCCGCTCGACGTGGGCATGGTGGACATCGACAACTTCGTGGCTCAGAACACAATGAGCACCCAGCAGACACAGCTCGATGCCACCACAACACAGTGGCAAGAGGGCAATACGCTGCAGGATGGCAACAACGTGCTGCTCAACACCGACGGCGAACAGACACTGACCATCTCGGGCAACGTCTCTCCCGCAGCCGTCGTGGTGAATGGCACTGGCAAGCTTACCATCAGCGGAACGGGTAGCATCGACGGAGAGACAACCTCCGTCAACAAGGCCAACAGCGGCACACTGGTGCTGAGCAACAAGAACGGCTATAAGGGTGCGACGGTCAACCACGAGGGCAACATAGAGTTTGCTTCTATCGCCAACGGCGGCACAACTTCGGCCATAGGTGCCTCACTGCCCTTCGCACAGAACTGGATCTTCGACGGCGGAACATACACATACACAGGCGGTTCAGCATCGTCCAACCGTGCCGCACGCATAGACCGTCCCTCTACACTCGCCATTGCCAACAGCGCCACTACGCTGACCATGAGTGGTATCTTCGAGGGTAACAGCCAGCTCACTATCGACGGAAAGGGCACACTCTCTATTGCCAATGCCGACTTCTTCGGCTACAAGGGAGCCACCCGTCTGAAAGGCGGTAAGGTGTATCTCAGCGACACCGAGAATGCCTGCAAGGCACTGGGCGAATCGGGCAAGAAGTTCATCATGGCAGGCGGCTGTCTGCAGTTCGCCAGCAAGAACGAAGACTACCAGAACCTCAACTTCCCCATCGAGGTGGAGGACGGTACTACCAGCATTCTCTCTATGCCCACCCACTGCTACATGAAGTCGGTCATCACGGGCAACGGCACGCTGCAATTCGACATCCCCTACGTTCGAGCCTACCTGCGTCCCGATCTGAGCAACTTCACCGGTACGCTCATCGGTAACGCCAACAAGGGCAGTGGTCTCTTCTATAACGAGACTCAATGGAATGCTCCCAAGACACGCTTCGAGATAAAGAACGGCATCACGCTGTCGTCATGGGCATCGAACGCCGTCAACATCCTGGGTGGCTTGTCGGGCGATGCAGGATCTTATCTGGCCGGCACGAGCAAGCAGAGCAAGGGCTTCACCTGTACGTGGGAAGTCGGTTCGGCCAACACCGACGAGACCTTCCATGGCGTCATCAATAACCTTCCCGCTGGTGGCAACGCAGCCTATTCGGGAACAACGAGCATCGTCAAGAACGGTACGGGCATCTGGCGTCTTACGGGCAACAACGTATACAGCGGAACGACGGCTGTGAAGGGCGGAACACTCATCGTGAACGGTAACAACTCGGGCACGGGAGCTGTAAGCGTAGCCGCCAACGCCACGCTGAAGGGTACTGGTACCGTAGCCGGAAAGGTGACGGCATCGAGCGGTTCGACCGTTTATGCCGGCGACGAGGAGGTGAACCAGAGCGTACTCAAACTGTCCGGCGGCTTGGCTTTGCAGAAGGGCAGCCACCTGGTCATTCCCGTCAAGAAGAAGGAGAACGGTGGCGTGCAGAGCAATCTGATTCGCGTAAGTGGAGCGCTGAGCATCACCACGGGTGCCGTCCTGGATATCGACCTCTCAGAGGCTGCCGGTCATGAGTTCAAGGCTGGCGACGTCATCTGCGTCTTCAACAACACTTCGCTGATAACCAGCAAGACGGGCAAGTTCACCACTTTCTCGCCCGAGTCACCAGGCGAGGGTCTGCACTGGGACACCACCACCCTGCTCTCCGACGGCAATCTGCGCGTCATCCGCGACGGCGAGGTATATGAGGGTGGCGACACGCCAGCCGAGGAGACCAAGAAAGCCAAGCTGGAACATACTGCCAGCGTACAGGGCGGCAGCAACACGCCTGGCAAGTTCCTCGACCAAAACGAGCATTACTACAACAATTGGGGCGCAGCAGCCTGGGCAGCGCAGGCATACGCTGAATTCAGCTTCGACATTCCCGAAGGTGCTGAGGTGACAGAGGCCACCTACAAGGTTACGGTGAACTGTGCACGCGGCACGCGCAACTTCGACGTCTGCTACCTGCCCGCCGGTTCACCACGCATCACCAGCACTGCCACCATCCCCGAACTATGTGCCAAGCGTGGCACGGAGGTAGCCACATACAGCGACATCACCACCAACTACGTCACCAAAAGCATCAACGTGACGAAGGCGGTGAAGGAGATACAAGCTGCCGGACAGAACTACATCACCTTCATCATGTCCAACGGTGCTGCGGGTGGCAACATCTACGGCAAAGGCAACGCGGCAAATGCTCCCTCGCTCACCATCACCACCTATCGCGATCCCAGCACCGTGGGCATCATCGATGAGGAGAGTGGTAACGAGTCATTCATGCAGACAAACGAATGGTATGACCTGAGCGGACGACGTGTAAAAAGCAAAGATGTAAAGAAGGGTATCTTCGTCAACAACGGCAGAAAGATAGTAAGATAACAAATGCCTTTGCATAAAATCAAACAACCAGTTTCCTAAACGACTAAACAACTAGTCAACTAAACGACTAAACGACTAAACGACTAGTCCACTAAACAACTAAATAAATAAACAATGAAGAAGTTTCTAATCCTACTACTATTCGCCTTGTCGCTGCAGCTGCAGGCTAAAGTCTATCTTGTAGCCGTAGGCATCAGCGACTATCCCGGTACTGTCAACGACCTGAGCCTTTGCGACGGTGATGCACGCGACCTGGCCGCACTATACAAGAAGAACAACCAGGCCGAGACTATCCTGCTGTGCAACAGCAAGGCCACCACGGCAGCCGTAACGCAGGCTATGAAGAATCTCTTTCGGAAGGCGCAGGCCAACGATATCGTGGTGCTCTTCTACAGCGGGCATGGCGAGAAGAAAGGTCTCTGTCTATACGACAAGACACTCACATTCAAAGAGATAATGAAGATATTCGACAGTCTGAAGTGCAAGAACAAGATGATATTCTCCGACTCATGCTTCTCGGGCTCTCTGCGCAGCAAAGCTACACTTCAAGCCTCCGACGTGCAACTCACCAACAACGTGATGTTCTTCCTCGGTTCGCGCAGCAACGAGTATAGCATCGAGAATGGTTCGGAGTTCACCAACAGCTATTTCACCCATGCCCTCATACGAGCTCTGTCAGGTAAGGCCGACACCAATCGCAACCGTATCATCTCGGCCAAAGAACTCTTCACCTATGTCAGCAAGCATGTCAAGGAGTACTCCGACGATCAGCAACACCCAGTAATGTGGGGACACTTCAGCGACGACATGCCAGTGATGAAGTGGTAGAGTCTTATCGGTTTTGAGGTTATGAGGTTTTGAGGTTATGAGGTTTTGAGGTTATGAGGTTATGAGGTTTTAAGGTTATGGGGGGTTAAGGTTATTTCCTTATTCTGTAAAACCAAATAACCGAAAAGCCGAAAGCTCAAATTTCAATAAAACGTAAAAAACAAAAATACAGAATAATGAAGAAAACAATTATGTGCCTCGGCACAATGGCAATGATGCTGGCTGCAACAATGATGACGAGCAGCTGTATGAACACAAGTAAAGGACAAACAGAAGAAGAAGCAGCCCTGGAGGAGGTACTAGGTTTGTTCGACGAACTGGACGGTGCACTGAAAGGTGCCCAAAAGGCATGTGGCGAGGATTGCGAAGACGACGAACTGGAGTTTATCACCCTGGACGTTGTCACCGACGATGACGGCGAGGAGATTCCCGTGGCTTATTTCAAGTCGGGCGAAGACATCTTCCAGCTGATGGATATCGATGGTGACGGCACCTTCGACGTGGCAGTCTTCGACAGCAATGACGATGGCGAGATCGACAACGACGAGATTGTAGACGTCAGCGAGGAAAACATCACTATCGACGACCTTGAGGAATACGAAGGTGGAACAGACTATGAAGACGAGGAATATGTCACCGACGAACCCGAAAGCATAGTAGAACGCACCAGCCGCGATGCAGGACCTGCCACACAGCGTCGTGAGGATGCCCTAGAGGCCGACCTTCCCGACTACGTCAACAATGCACGTGTCAAAGCTATGAGACACAAGTAAATATAGGTTTGAGGGCTTCCAGCCAGATGACAACAATAAAACTAACAATCCACATGTAAAAGACAAACAGGATATGAACAGAATAGCACAGATTCTGTTGGCATTTGTCATGTCTTATCGTACGTAACAGAAAACTGCTGTGGATAAAAAATAAGTAATTCAATTCGCATGCGCTCAACTTGCAGTCATTTTGTGGTTTGATCGTTTAGTCGTTTAGGAGAAGTTACACTATGGTTAATGAATAGGCAGAACAAATTTCCCTAAACAACTAGTTTCCTAAACGACTGAAACTGAGCAAAAGCGAAGCTTGAGAAAGTTGAATAAGTAGATCATCGGGGACGGCCAGAATAATTAGAGAGGGCAAGGATCACATTATACACTTACTAAAGTTTATTTTTGCCTCCACCCTCCACTTTCTTTGTTATTGATTAGTTTATAATAGGTTAACTCAGTGGAGGCACTTATTTTGCCTCCACTATTATGGCCAAAATCGCGCATTTTTGATGCAAAGTACAATAAATCTTGCCGCAATGATATAATAATGTTGCTCCTGTTTTGTCTTATTGACGCAGCACTAACAAAATTTTAATGCAGCAAGACTTAACCGTCCAGCCTTGGTTGGACGGTTCGTTATCGCAGCGATTTTATTTCAAAACAGCAGCGGTTTTCAACCGTCCAACCTTGGCTGGACGGTTAAAGAACGCTGCGATAATCATCGAAGACCGTAACAGTTTTGTTCGAAAAACGTACCGATAAAATGTTATTTGTCCTGCGATGTGTGATATTTTCGTATTGTAGATTGACTGACTAAGTATGCAATCGAAAACAAAAATCACGAATTTTACCTGTTTATTGTTCAAATAGTGGAGGCAAAAAAGATGCCTCCACTGCAATAAACCACTAAACTATAATTAAATACACGAAAAGTGGAGGGTGGAGGCAATTTTATATTTCTCTACACGTGCGCGAGAGATTAATTTACGATTATAAAAAATTATCTAATCATCTCCGCCATCTTCAGGAACTCCAGTCTCAGCTGGCGGTTCTTCTTGAATTCGCCTGTGAAGAGTGTCACAGCCATCTCGCCACGGCTGCGTACGCCACGCATGGTCTTGCACAGATGACGGCCGCGAAGGAGAATGGCAAAGCCACGCACCTTACCTTTCAGTGCATCGTTCAGCATGCCGATGATGTCTTCGGCCAGACGCTCCTGCAACTGCAGTCGTGCAGCACAGTACGAAACCACACGAGCCACCTTGCTGATGCCCAGGATGCGGCCATCAGGATCGGGCAGATAGGCAAAGGCGTATTGTCCGAAGAAAGGCAGGACGTGATGCTCGCACATCGAATAGTATTCGCCACAGTCCATCACCATCTCATCCTCGTGGTTCACGTTCTTGAAGGTAGTGATGGCAGGTTTCTTATCAGGATTGTACCCACGGAATATCTCCTGCCACATACGAATGATGCGGTCGGGCGTATCCTTCAGTCCCTCACGGTCAGGGTCTTCGCCAATGGCATAGAGCAGTGTGCGCATGGCATCACGAACCTCTTTCTCAGTAGGTTTCATCTTACGTTCAGTATCTTGTGTGTTTGGAGTGATAGTTTCCATTTTGGATTGTCTAAAATATATTTGATGGTTGCGTTTGTTATCTCTTTGTTCTCGTCGGCATCACCCGTGTCGAGCGGCTGCAGTCGGTATTCGTCAGCCTCGATGGCTTCGGCTGCACTCAGGTCAGTACCTTCGCCTTGATACAGCATCTTCACTTCGTTCACCTTCGTCAGCACTACCCTTCCCCCCGCTTTGGGCGAACAGGTTATCCAGTCTATGCCTTCGGGAACCGTGTGTGTGCCGTTAGTCTCTATCTGCACGAAGAAGCCAGCCGCGTGAAGCTTAACAATCAGTGATGCAGTCAGTTGCAGGGTTGGCTCGCCACCCGTTATGACGATGTGCCGGGCGGGATAATCCGACACGCTGCGCACGATATCCTCCTCGCTCATCTCGTTATACGAAGTGAAGTCTGTGTCGCAGAAAGGGCAGCGCAGATTGCATCCCGACAGGCGTACGAAGACAGCCGGAACACCAGTGAAGCGACCTTCGCCTTGCAGTGAATAGAATATCTCGTTAATCCTCATCATCCTTCTCGTAAGCTGCCATATTGCCCTCACTCTCCTGCACATCAACACGATAGCAATGGGGAATCTGATCACAAATCCAGCGAGCGATATTCTCGGCCGTTGGGTTGAAGGGAACCATCTCGTTCAGATTGGCATGATCCAGTTGTCCGTGTATGCGCTCCTTCACCTCGGTGAAGTCAGCCACCATACCCTCGGCATTCAATTCCTTCGACTTACAATAGATGGTGATAATCCAGTTATGTCCGTGCAGACGCGAACACTTGCTGGGATAAGGAAGATCGAGATGATGACATCCCGCAATCTCCAGTCGTTTGGTGATGTAATACATGAAAAAGTTTTTTAAAATAGGGTTTTCTTCTACCTATATGTTAATATGACTGCAAAATTACACTCTTTTCGCGAAACATACAAATTTTATGGAAAAAAGTTGTATCTTTGCGGCAGTTATGAGAAGCAAATACATACTTTTAGCTTTTATCGGCATAGTCGTCATGAGTCTGTCAGGCACGACCCGCGCCTTTGCCAAGAAAGACAAAAACACCTTTGTCACCACTCGCGACGGGCAGTTTGTGCGCAACGGCAAGCCTTACCGCTATGTGGGCACGAACTTCTGGTATGGTGGCATTCTGGGCAGCGAGGGACAGAGCGGCAACCGCAAGCGACTGAAGCGGGAGCTGGACCTGATGAAGCGCTGCGGCATCACAAACGTGCGTGTTTTGGTGGGGGCAGAGGGCGTTGACACACTGCCCGACCACATCGTGCCCATCCTGCAACCGCAACCCGGCGTCTATAACGACACACTGCTGGTCGGTTTGGACTACCTCATATCAGAACTCGAGAAGCGCGACATGACGGCCGTGCTCTTCATGAACAACGCCTGGCAGTGGAGCGGTGGCTTTGGCTCGTATCTGGAATGGGCGGGCGAAGGACCCGTTCCCGATGCTGCAGATTGGAATGCCTATCAAGACTACCACAAGCGTTTTATGCTCAACGAGAAGGCCATTGCACTGAGCGACAACCACATACGCCGCATCGTGTCACGCACCAACACCATCACGGGCAAGCCGTATGCCGAGTCGAAAGCCATCATGGCATGGGAGCTGTGCAACGAGCCACGTCCCTTCAGCCGCGACAAACGTTCGCTCGAGGCGCTGGCACAATGGGTGGAGCATCAGGCCAAGCTCATCAAGTCGTTGGACAAGAACCACTTGGTCACGACCGGCAGCGAGGGCAAGTACGGATGCGAGAGCGACATGGAACTGTTTCGACGCATCCACGCCTATCCCGAGATTGACTATGTGTGCATACACATCTGGCCACACAACTGGACATGGCTGGGCCCAAACATAGGCAAGACGGCCGATGCAAGAGCAAAGAACGGAGCAGATGCTCCCACACGCATGATAGATAATGCCAAGCGCGAAACGGAGCGATACATCGACGAGAACTACGCTGCCATCAGCACACTGCACAAGCCCATGGTACTCGAGGAGTTCGGCTATCCTCGCGACAACTACGCCGTAGCCATCGGCACTCCTACCACCGCTCGCGACAAGTACTACACCTTCGTCCTCGACAAACTGACGAACGGCAACAAACTGGCTGGCTGTAACTTCTGGGCATGGGGAGGATATGCCAAGCCGGCCCATGCCTCATGGCAGCGATGGGACGACTACGTGGGCGACCCCGCCTTCGAGGAGCAAGGACTGAATGCAGTCTTTGTCAGCGACAAGACGCTGGAGGTCATCAGACAAAAAGTTAAAGGACTTAATCGAGTTAAAGGCTTTTGAGCTAGCCTCCCCATTCGTCACTTTTAATACTCCTTATACTACCGTCTTACTCCCAATTCGTCACTTCTAATACTCCTTTTCTTCCGTCTCACTCCTCATTCGTCACTTTTAATACCCTTTTACTACCTTTAAAATCCCTTTTACTACATAAATAAAAAACATACATTATGAAAAAGTACACAACAACCATTCTCATTGCTGTCGTCGCACTGGCAGCAGGCTACTTTGCAGGTGCTAAGTTCGGGATGGGCGACGCCAATGCGGCTCAGACCAGTGGCGACATCAACGTCGTGAACAAATACCAGCAGATCATCTCCGAGCCCGACTACATGGCTTTCAACGAGGAGTTTGCCAACGACACAGCGGCCATCAAGCGTACCATCGACGCACTCGAGATCATCGACAAGCGCATCAGCGAGTTCGGTACCCTGGGCCACCTTATGAACACCGTCACCTTCACCGAGAAAGACATGAAGGATGTTGCAAAGAAGTTCATCGAGGCAGACAAGCAGTGCCTCGAAAACCGCAAGGAGGCTTCGCTTGCACTGGCTGCCGCACGCAAGATGCAAGCTGGCGAGAAGGTCGATCTGAAGAAGGCTGAGGAGCAGGCCAACACCGCCTATAACACGCTCGACAAGCAGCTGAAGGCAGGCAAGGAGTTCGTCGAGAAGGCTGACATCTTCCTCAAAGACAAGAAGGTAGAAGCACATATCATGCTGGCAACTCTGCGCGACATGGTGGCAAGCCACTGTGCCGTCAATGCCTCGCTGACGCAGAACGAACGCGAGCAGGACTACTGGATGAACCTCAGCGAACTGCTCGTCGACGAACAGATGGCATTTGGTGAGTAACATGCTCAACTACCTCTCTGCCCTCCTGCCCATAGCGCTCTATGTCATTGTGATGCGCGCCTTCGATGCCTTCACGATGGTGCGGTGGCGCAGCATCCTACTCTGGTTGGTATGGGGCGTACTCAGCGCCTTTCTCATCCTGGGGTTGGGATGGCTCACGGCACAACTCAACGATGGCAACACGCTCATCAAGGGCTGGATATCGGAGCTGACCGAGGAACTGATTAAGATTCTGCCCTTGGCACTGCTCATCCAGCGCAGCAAGGTGGCTTTCCTGGCCGAGACGATGTTGTACGGCGTAGCCATAGGTGGAGGCTTTGCACTGGTCGAAAATCCCATCTACCTCAACACCTTCACCGATATGACAACAGCCACGGCACTGGTACGCGGCTTTGGTACCTCGTTGATGCACATGGGGTGCACGGCACTGGCTGCCTCGCTCATGCTTTCGGCCATGATGCTTATGGCACAGACCGTTGACAAAGGTCGTCGCAGGATGCTGTCCGCCACGCTGACATGGCTTATGCTGTTGCCATCGATGGGCATACACATAGTGCATAACACGCTCAGCCTCAACCCAATGACAAAGGCCATAGCACTAATGATAGCATTCTTTATGCTATTCTACCTACTGTCGTGGGTCAACGAACGGCTCATCGTGCAGTGGCTCGACATCAGCATCAACGACGACATCAAGCTCATCGCCGCACTGCAAGAAGGACGTCTGGCAGAGACTAAGGCAGGCCAGTACCTCTGTTCCCTCCGCCAGCGTTTCGAGCCTCTCGTCTTCTTCGACATGACCACCTATGTCCTCCTCTACCTGCAGCTGCTCGTCACGGCCAAGAGTCGCATGATGCTGCACGATGCTGGACTGGACATGCCACTCTCCGATGAAGAGAAGCAGAAGCATCGCGAACAGCTCGTCGAGCTCCATGCCATAGCCAACCGCATACCACGCATGGCCCACCAGCTTCTGCAGCCCCTCATCCATGCCTCTGACCAGAACCGCTGGGCACTGAATGTTGAAAGGTTATAGGATTATGGGGTATAGGTTATAGGTTATAGGTTATAGGTTATGGGTTATGGGTTATGGGTTATAGGTTATGGGTTATGGGTTATAGGTTATGGGTTATAGGTTATGGGTTATAGGTTATGGGTTACAAATAGACAAACCTAAAAGCCTACCCCTATCGTCCCTATAACTTCCTTCTAACTTCTCTATAACTTCCTTCTAACCTCCCTTCCTCACAGTCAAACCCTATCGTCCATATAACTTCCTTCTAACTTCTCTATAACTTCCTTCTAACCTCCCTTCCTCACAGTCAAGTCCTATCGTCCCTATAACTTCCCTATTACTTCCTTCTAACTTCCCTATTACTTCCCTATAAAAATTATGAAAAAAATATTCTTTCTCCTCCTCTCTCTCCTCCCCACCCTGGCGTGGGGCCAGTCAGCATCCGAGCTGAAAGTCCTCAAGAGTGAAACCATCAAGCCCAAGGGAAAGCTCGTGGGCATCTCGGCCGACGCCAAATACCTGCTCATCACCGGCGACTGCAACCAGGAACTCCTTCGCTACAGCGTCAAGACCGGCAAGACCACTACCGTGTCGCGTGCCGACGGAGCCGGCTACCAGCCCCTCATCTCCAACGACGGTTCGGCCATACTGCACCGCGAGAGCACCATCACACCACAGAAACGCCGTCAGCACAAGCAGGTGGCATTCCTCGCCCAGCTGGAGCTTACCGACCAGGAACTCAACGACTCCACCCTGCAGGACTCCATCGCCCTGCTGCGCGAAAGCTACGCTGCCAACCAGCAGCAGCAGCTCGACATGCTGAAACGTAAGATGCTGGTAAAGGGACAGTTCGGTGGCGTTGTCTTCCATCTCGCCGGACAGACCAAGATGCTCTCGCCCAACGGAACGCATGAGAGCTACCTCTGGCCTTCCGTCTCGCCCAACGGCAAGCACCTCCTCTACTACATCGGCGGCAAGGGAGCCTTCGTGTGCAACCTGCAGGGTGGCGACGTACGCTTCCTGGGACATAACGTGCGTGGAGCACAGTGGCTCAACGATAATATCGTCATCGGCATGAACGACCAGAACAACGTGCCCAACTCACGCTCCAACCTCGTCACCGTCGAGATCAGCGCTACCAAGGTCAACCGCCGCAACTTCCAGTCGGGCCTCGATGTCATGTTCCCCTTCGTGGCTGGCAACACCATTGCCTGCTGTACACGCGGCGGCGAGATATACATGCTTCGCACCAACCTGGCGAACACCATCCGCACACTCAGCATCGAGGATGCCCAACAACGTGATGCTGAGATATTTGCCAACGTGGCAAGCATACCGCAGGACGAGATGAACCGCATCGGAATCGTGGGCAGCCAAGCCAACAACTCGCAGCTCAAGATGCAGGGACTGCGCATCTACCTCAACCCCGGACACGGTTCGTGGGGCAAGAAGGACCGTCCCAAGGCCACCATCCCCTACCCCAAGCTTTCCTCGACAGCCGTACCCGACACACTCGGCTTCTTCGAGTCGAACACCAACCTCTGGAACAGCCTCTATCTGGGTCAGCTGCTCGAGCGTCGCGGAGCAAAGGTCTACCACAGCCGCAAGGCCAGCGGTCCCTGGCCTTACAAGAAGGTCAACGGACAGTATCCCGGCTTCGGCGACTTCGAGCACTATACCGAACTGCAGGACTATGCTGCCTACAACCGTCCCATGAACGAGCTGACCGAGGAGGTGGAGGCCAATGACTTCGACCTCTTCCTCTCCATCCACTCCAACTCGGCCGACGAGGCATCGACCGTCAACTTCCCCCTCTACATCTATCGTGGCAAGAATGCTCCCAAGGACAAGCGACAGCAGATATCGCACGACATGGGCGTGGCAATGTGGAAGTACACCTGGCAGTTCTTCGACGGACTGGAGCACGCCTCCAACTACAGCCTCAGCAACACCAATGTCAAGGGCGACCTCGACTTCTACAAGGCTGGTTCGGGCGGCAAGACCATCGGCAACGAGGGTTATCTGGCAGTGATGAAGCACGGTGCGCCAGGCGGACTGTGGGAGGGCTTCTTCCACACCTACCAGCCCTGCCGCCACCGCGCCCTCAACCCCGACTACAACAAGCTCGAGGCTGTATGCTACTACCGTGGACTGCTAGAGTATCTGGGCGAGCCAGCCGACGAGTACGGCACACTGTGCGGAACCGTCAAGGACGACAGCCTGGTGGTCACCAACAGTCAGTTCAAGTACGCCAAGGGCACGCACGACCAGTGGATGCCATGCAACGGAGCCAAGGTCACCCTCACCGACCACAACGGCCATGTCGTCTCCACCTATCAGGTCGACAACAATTGGAACGGCCTCTTCGTCTTCTTCGACCTCAAGCCCGGCACCTACACCCTCCGTGCCGAGTGCAACGGCTATGTCGAGACCCTCATGAGCGACATACGCGTCAAGGCCAATGCCATCACATGCAAGAACCTGCGCATGAAACGTCCACAGCCCGAACCCGAACCCGAAGAGGAAGCCGAATTCGAACCGTCTGTACTGGAGGGGTAAGAGAAAAGTGAGCAGATTTCCTGAAAATTATTCGACCAATACAAATGATAATAATTCATGAATCAATTCGTGGACAAAAATAATTCAGAAAACATACTATGCATTTCGAAGATAAAATAGTGATAGTAACAGGAGGGGCGCAAGGTATTGGCAAGTGCATTGCAGATGAGTTCCGTAAGGAGGGAGCTCATGTCTGTATCATAGATAAGACACCTATCTCGTCCACCGAAGGTGAAGAAGGATATTATCAAGGAGATCTATCTGTCAAGGAAGTAATCGAAGAGTTCTGCCAATGGGTAATTAAGAAATATGGCCATGTCGATTACATCATCAATAACGCATTGCCACTGATGAAAGGCATTGACGAATGCTCTTACGAGGAGTTTCAGTATGCCCTTAGTGTTGGCGTTACAGCTCCGTTCTATCTGGTAAAATGCTTAAAGGACAAACTTGCCGAAGGTGCATCTATCGTAAACATCTCTTCCTCACGAGACAGAATGAGTATGCCTCAGACGGAAAGTTATACAGCAGCAAAGGGAGGAATAGCAGCACTCACACATGCTCTTGCTGTAAGTCTTGGTGGCAAAGCACGCGTAAACTCCATTTCTCCTGGATGGATTGATACCGACTACACCGTGTACGAAGGACCAGATGCCTTCCAACAACCCGTTGGACGTGTAGGCAATCCACTCGACATTGCCAACATGGTACTCTTCCTTTGCTCTGACAAAGCAGGATTCATCACAGGCGAAAACATCTGCATCGATGGAGGAATGACAAAGCAGATGATCTACCATGCAGAACATGGTTGGACATTAAATGAGCAATAGACAGGACATGGGAAAAACAGCTAACGAGGTAATCTCTGCCATGCAGATGCTTGAGAATCCAGAACAGCGGAAAGATTGGAGTCCAAGCGCATGGTGCGCTACACCAGCATGATGATCAAGGAGATCGCCTACGAACTCGGCTACGATGATCCGTCATACTTCGTCAAGTTCTTCAAGCGTCAGACGGGGTATCTGCCATCTGATTTCCGCGAGATGGATAACGGCATAACGAATTAATGTAGCCAGTATTCAACAGAGGATAACCAATGACATCCTAATATGATGCAAAGAATTGTTGCTCATGCCTCTACCTACGATACTTAGATTTTTTCTGTCCAGTCCTTATCCACGATGACGTTGGTGTTGCCGGTCACCTTAGCCTTATCTTGGTGACCCTCCTCACCTTTCCCTGCACCAAAGACCTCGCCGTTAATGATGCCACCTTTGATGATGACGTTGGTTTCGCCCTCTACGGCACCAAGGGCTCCGCCACCGTAGATATTGCCGGTGAAGGTCCAACTTTCGTTAGGACCTGTGAATTCAGGAACATTAGGAACTGCCCATTCATTAAAGGGCTTGAGTTTTTTAGGGTCAATAATGACCTTGGTCTTTCCATAAACTTTGGCGATGTTGAGGAATTCGTTGGCGACAAGTGTTACTGATGTAGGCGTATCGAAACTTATAACAGATCCCGAGCCAGCAGTCTGACTATCCAGGCCTTTACCGCCACCATAAATGTTGCCTTTAATCTCTCCGCCATAAATGTTTACGTTGGTATTACCATAAACAGAGGCTACGGTTGTGAATTTATTTTTATCTGCCGCAGAAGTTGCCAGATTATAGAAGTCAGACGATCCTTGTCCGCCGCCATAAACACCACCGGAAATCTTGCCTCCATAGATATTGACATGCGTATCTCCCCACAGCGAACCTGCCTGCTCCATTGCACACTGGATTCTCAACACGTCAGAGTAACCGTAACTGCCACCATAGATACCACCTTTAATCTCACCTCCAAAGATATTCATTGTAGTGACGGTCTCAGCGAGGTCTATCACCTCGGGCGTACCATTCATGATGGTTGTCACTTTGGCAATTTTCTTCGAGGCATCATACGGCTGATATTTGATGCCCATGTAAGGGTATTTCGTATCTGCTGTAGCATCAAGATATGGAATGTACTGATCGCATGTGTGATGGAGACCATCCGTACTCTGAAGACCACTTACACCACCGGCAGAGATAAACACGCCATTATTAATCCTACCACCATACATATTCAGTGTACTTCTTCCATAGAAGGCGGTATTGGCGATGCCATTAGTCGTACTTGAAGGACTGGGTTGCGATCGGCCAAGGCAGGCACCATAGTAGCGATTGATAGTGATATCATCGTCGCCATTGTTCGGAATGAGATTCACCTCGGTTCTGCCGCAGAAAGTAGAGTTCGAGAGGCCTAAGTTCTTGGTTTGGGTGATCGACATTCCCTGACAAGCAGATACCAATGTACCAATCTTACCACGCTTGATATTGAACTTGATGTCGCAATATTCTATTCCTTGTGTAGCACCGGCGCAGCAGAACTCAATGTCGTTAGTATAGTTCTTTGTGTTCCATTCACCCTCGGACGTATTAGGGTCAATATCCATGTTCAAGATTGCCGTCAGAGGGTGGCTTGGATTACCAACGACATAGCGTTTTTTAATACTACCGTCTGTTGAGCTGGTACCAGTAATACGGCAACTCAGCAGACGGCCTAACTTACCCGACTTGATAGTCAGCACCATAGGTTTAGTCTGTGCGGGCCAACCGCCATCTGTTTTTGTATCATCGAAATTATGTGTGTTGGCATACATCATCACATGCAAGTCAGGTGCTTTGTTCCCTTTTGTCGCACCATTATCTACGGTAAGATCCACAGCAATATCATCCATCACGCATCCCACATCGAATGTCACATCGTGCAGGTAACACTGAAGATATGCCTGTCCTGTTTGTGATCCCACTTTTTCGCTACGAAAACGCAGATATTTGAATTTAGTATCCATGCCCAATGAAGGACCACCTGTGTCATTGCCCGTGTTGACATACACCGCTCCGCCTTTTGTTTTTACGTTGCTCGCAGTAGTATTCGCTGCTGTCCAAGGCCAGACACCGGTGATAGTCGCTGGTGCTTTGTTGGTAGCACTAAGTGTGTTTAATTGGTTATTGCTTGCATCGCACACCACAATGATATTATGGTCCCAGGCAGCATCGCGGTCGGCATCGGTAGTACCAGTGTATTTGGGGAGCTTGCTATAGGCTACTTTCCAGGTCTTCACAGCATTGGCTACGCTGCTGCCATCCTTACTGTCACTTCCGCTTCCTAAGTTTATGAACACCACATTATAAGTTTCATCCACGCCATCGCCATCGTAATCCTGGTGATCAGTAAGCTGTGCCCACAATGTATTTGCCCCCCCCATTAACAACAACAAGAGTAATAATAAAGAGCGGATAAATTGAGTGCAGCCCTCATTCTGCTTGGCATTCGTATCCATTGAAAAAATAGTATTTGCCATAGTCGTAAAGCATTTCAAAATAATTGATGCATCGTTCTACCACTCACAGTATCATCCATTCGTTACGACGCATGATGGGCATCTGCTTGATGTCAGGAATTATGATATAGGCGCGGTGATTACGCGCTCCTCGAACAAAGTCGCGGAGAGTTAGTCGCGCTTTATGACCGCAAAGATAATCATTTTTCTGCAATTTTCTACCATTCTAAAAAAAAAATTCATGATTTGCATATATTTTTAACTAAAACGAGCTTTTATGATGCTTGATATTTGCAAAAAGAATCGTTTACGTAGGTCGTATTAGCTTTATGGTGGAGAGCTCATGTTCTCTATTCTTTCTAAGGAAACCGTCCCGAAGGGCCGAGCGACAAACGCAAAAAAGCGTAGTTACATATAAAAATGTTTGTAGCAACAAACTTTTAGCGCACTCCATGTGGTATTTTTGGGAAATAAGCAGTATCTTTGCAGTCACTATACAACATTATCTTATTAACACATACGATTCGATTATGCCGACACTCAATAGCAAATCCACACAGCAAGCCATCAAGGTAGGCGAACACAAGGGCGAAGAGATGTTCGTCATGAACGTCGAAGAGGTCGGCGGCTGAAAGGAAAGCCAAGGTGGAGCACTACAACACGATGGATGCAGAGAAGATCATCGACTACGCAGCAGAAACGTACTGCATTCCCCGAGGTATGCTTCGTGCGTCATGGGAAGCCATCGGTCAGGTTGTGAGCACATGGGCATTGGAAGGTCACATCGTGGAAATCCCTGGACTTGGCAACATCCGTGCTGAGGTTCGTGCCAAAGCCCAGAAGGAGGCGAAAGACGTTTCTACAGATGATGTCTTCCGCAGAAAACTACTGCTCACGCCCACCAAAGCCATCAAAGATCAGCTCAACGCCACCAACCTCGACATCACATGCTACGACAAGGAAGGTTGTGAGGTAAAGAGAAATACAAATTAAAAAGAATAATGACAAGACTTGAAGAAGCAAGGGGATGGAGGCGCTCCATCCCCCTTGCTATTCCAATTCTATCCGCATACGCAGCAATCCTACCGTTCGCACAACGTGTCCTTGATTTACAAGACGCAAGGTGGGTTGTAGGTTGACCTTTGTGGACAGAGGCAGGTGCAGGGTCATGTCAAAAGTATTAGAGGGAGATTCATCTTGAAACTGTCGCCATACATAATGCAGGCAGAGAGTTGTACGTCCTAATTGTTGGTGAATGCCTGCTCCTGCATACCATCTTGATGGGGCAAGTGGTGAGGAATCGTAATAGGAGGCGAAGAGGAGATCAGTCTTAGGAGTGATGCTATGTTCGGTGTATGCCCAGAAACTTCGGTCAAGAGATCTTGAAGCCAGGAGAGAGCTGCCAAGGTGGAACGTATTGCTACCTTTGATGATGTCGAGTTACGTAATGCCATAGCTGCTAGCATCATTGCCGTCCAATCGTGCATCCATCTCTGCTGTTATGAAGCAATTATACTCTACATCATGGTTTTGCGCGTGAAGGTGGAGGGCGCTAATTATCATGGCGACCATCAAAAATAAGTTTGTTATTCTCATGTTTCATTGATAATAAGTTGCACATTGTCTTTTAATTGCGAGTGCAAAATCATTAACAATCTCAGAAATATGCCGTTAGAGAATCATTAGAACGCCATTAGAATGTTGTTAGAAAACTTTGCAAAAGCGAGTGCAGAGTTGAACTTGTTCGAACTATGCCGAGCGCAGGCAAAGTCATAAAATAACGTATGAAAACAACTTTTTTGATGTCAAAAAGCAAGTTTTAACATTGAAATCGCCGTTGTTTGCAGAAAAATCAGTAACTTTGCAACTGCAAAGTCTTCTAACAAGGCTTGCTACTGTAATTTATGAACACTCGAAAGATCATCCAAGCATTGACATTTCTGGCAAGTAAACAGCCAGATCACACGTTGGACAATATGAAGGCATACAAGCTTCTATGGTTGGCCGACAGGTATCAGTTACGTCGTTGTGGCAGAACCATAACGGGCGACACGTACTATGCCATGCCCCGAGGTCTTGTGCCTTCAGATGCAAAGTGTCTGCTTGAAAACGAACCAACAAAACTTCAAAACGAGGACGGCTACAGAGAGCAGTACATCGGGCTTGGCAAAGCACATTCTTATCAGGCACTACGCGAACCCGATCTGGACGAGTTCTCGGAGTCAGACCTTGATGCCTTAAACAAGGTTCTTGCTGCATACGGCAACATGAAGGCATCTGAGTTATCGGATTTCTCGCATCTGTTCCCGGAGTGGACTTATTACCAAGACATGCTTGAAGATAAGGACACAAAGAACTCCTATCGCGTGAACATTGACCATTTCTTTGAACCATGCGATGCTGACAAGTCAGGACTTTTCGATCAGAGTGAGGAACTGCTAGCATTGACACGCGATTTGTATCATCAGTATAATCGCATCTAAGCCAATGGAACTACCAGTCAGTCTTCTTGGCTCAGCGGCAGGTGAAGGTGATATTTACTTCTTCACATCAGATTGTCCTGTTGGTATAGCCGACCACATGCACATCTGCATCAAGCACGCCGACAAGGTCATACTTCTCTCCACGTGCTCTTCGCAGATTGATACGGCAATGCGCATTGCCATGCTGCAAGGGTACGACATGAATACATTTCCTGTGTTCACCCAAACGAAAGAGAACAAGTTCCGCAAACCTCAAACCTATGTCAACTGCAACAAAGTAGTGGAACTGACGGATGAGGAATTTGGCAATCTTATCAAAAGTGGCAAGATACACAAGCTAAGCGGTAACATCGGGCAACTCGGTCTTTCGCTCATAGCAAAGGGAATTAAACTCAGCCCTGATATTGAAGGAAGAATCAAGCGATTATTCTAAGAAATAACATAAAGTCAAACAATTAAATCAAAACAAACAGATTAGTCATTGCCTCGGCATTGACGATACGAAACAGAAATAACTATTAGCAATCACGAGGACGGTGCACGATAGTGTAGCCACTTCACCAACGTATTAATCAAAACAAATTATTAACTACGAAGGTAAGCAGCAACCGTCCGACAAATTATCATATACTTGAGCAAACTGCTCTTGTTCTCTCCTTACGAATACGACCAAATTTCAATGACTGAGAACGAGTGGCGGTGGGTTCACGTTCCGATTGGGGCGTGGACTTCTCCGTGCTTTATCCAGTCAAAAGGTTACTTGGTCGTGCCTGTTAAGGAGGATAAGCGTCGGGAAGTTCGCGCTCCTTCTATTTATACAAACAACGTTCATGGACTACCTTGACTTTGCATAGCTTTTTATTAGGAGGTATTTCTAAGTCCATGTACAAAAAGCATTATGAGTTTTATGCGAACAAACAAATTGTTTTTTTGTCTGCTCTTAGTGTTTCCTTTCTTGAGCACTTATGCCCAAAAATGCAAGATAGGCAACACGTACTATAACAGTTTCGAAGAGGCAAACCGTGCAATACCAAGTAATGGCACATCTACGCTTGTCGAAATTCTGGAAGACTGCGACGATTTCTATGCAGAAATTACAGCCAAGCGCAATGTGATTATCGACTTGAATGGGCATCGCCTTTCTTGTACGAAGAATAATTCTGCCATCACTGTGTACGGAACGCTTACCATCAAAGGAAATGGCGTTATAGAGAATGCTGCTGCAAATTATACTGGTGACAAAGATTATAGACGTGCAATATGGAGTAGTGCGTCGTCTCACACCCATATCGAGAACGGAACGTTCAGAACATCTTCTTACGCACAGACATTATGTTTCAATGGTGATGTTGTGATAGACAATGCTAAAGTTGAGAATCATAGCGAAGGAGCTTGTTTTTTCATATATAGCGATGCCAAAGCGGAAATCTACGATGGTGAATTTGTAAATTACGGAGATGCCGTGGTCATTGGAAATTAAAGTACGGGCACTCTTACCATTCATAATGGTATGTTTGTCAATAAGGATGATAATGTAGGGGATTATTACGGACGTGCTTTGTGAACTGCCGCAGGTTCTAATACTCACATAGAGAACGGAACATTCCAAACATCTTGTAACGCACAGGCATTATGCTTCAATGGAGACGTAGTGATTGACAATGCAACAGTTGAAAATTCTGGTACTTTAGGCGACGGCATTTGTGTAGCCACCTTCAGTAATGCCAAAGCAGAAATCTACGACGGAACATTTACTGGTGAAATAGCTTTGGAGTATGAATCAGGAGATATGAATATACATGGAGGACGTTTCAATGTCAAAAATGCTTTTGTTAGCATGTATGGCGACGAAAGCGACGCGAAAAATCATGTCAAATTGTCTGGTGGTGTGTATTCTATTGCAGAAGCGGCGGCTTATGTTGCTGATGCATACGAATTCGTCGCAAATGAAGACAAAGAAACGAGTAGCGACTATCCTTACATGATCAGAGAAATACTATACGCCATGAAGGTAACCTGCCGCAATAAAGTATCCTACATCAAATTGACCACTGATACTCGTATTGCAGCAAACAACGCCGATAATACCGTTACGGTGTCAACGCAGGATGCATCAGTTACCTTGAAATTGCAGGATGTTGAAAAGATGGAGTTTGTGGACTATATTACCGACATAAAAGCCCCAGCAATTGACAATATGATGTTTGAACTTGATGGCAAAACATTAAGATTTAGTGGCAAGCCAAGTCAAGATGCGGTGTCAATCTACACTTTGGATGGACACAAGTGCCCAACCAGGTTGCGTGACAATAGCATTGATATGTCATCGTATCCAAGTGGAGTTTATGTGATAAAAGTAAATGGTCGAACAATAAAGACAATAATAAGATGATGAAGCATTCTCTAATTATAGCCGCATTGCTGATGTTTTCCGTATCCGCACAGGCTCAAGTGAAAATTACCATATTTGATGGTGTCTATTATACAAACGAAATAAAGGAAATTACGTATGGCACCACAAGTGACGCCAAGCACGAAGAAGCTTTGGTTAAGATAGCATTTAAGAACGGTGACATGGATGAACGGCATCCATATACATCTTTTCCTGAAATTCGGGAAACGGATGAATATACCGCTCCGCAATTTCCTGGTGGCGACATGGAACTGCTTAAGTTTTTAACTAAAAATTTGAGATACCCTTCCTCATGTCAGCAGGCTGGCATCTCAGGTAAAGTCTTGTGCTCCTTCACCATCAGAGAAGATGGCAAGGTGTCTGATATTCACATCGCACAATCTGTGCATCCAGATCTGGACAGAGAGGCCAAGAGGATTATGAATTTGATGCCAAATTGGCAACCAGCCACGTGCAATGGAGAAGCTGTTAATGCTAAATATACTGTGCCCGTCAGTTTCAGACTTTTTTAGTTTGGATGCAACAGAGGATGTTTCTCTCTTGAATGCAAGAAGGGAACGTTTGACTTCGTTGAGCTTCGGTTCTCTCCATTTCAGGAAATGGCATGGCAGTTTCGCTATCCGCTAATTATACATTCGAGGCATCCTTGCTATTATTCATTAGCATAGGATGCCTCGATTGATTAGATCTTCATTGTTCGTTAAGTACGACAATGTTTAAGCAGAAGAGGATTATAGATTAAGGCTATTTTCGTCCAATAGGAATTGTTTGAGTCCCATGGTGACAATGCCGTCCTCACTTCTGCGGAGTAGGATATTGTCTTTGACAATGATTATCTTCTTGAACGAGTCTGGGATAGCCTTCAGCGGCCGTTCTTCCTGTTTCACCTTATCGGGTGTTGGGAGGGCAAAGGCGGATTGGATATAATAACTAAAGAATCGCGTATTTTAACCCCTATACATCAAGAGTCTTGGTTAGTTCATCAATGTACTTAAGCTTGTAACATCTTCCCACAGACCGTCCTTATCCGTTCTCACCTTCTTGTATTTTGAGAGCATCCTGAAGATCTGTTTGTAGGAGTATTTCTTGTTTAACTCCTTCTTTACAATCTCATTCTTAACTCTCGTGCACAAAAGGGTCAGACCCCCTTGTGCAAATTATGTAAATATCAAAGCCACTTACCAAATCTCTTGATGTACCACTGCTTGATTAACTGAGTCAGCACGCAATAGCTGAGCAGGATGGCGATGAGCCAAGGGAAGTAGCTCAGTGGCAGAGGCATAAGTCCGATGTATGAACCAAACGAAGTGAATGGGATGGCAATGCCTATAGCCATGATGGCGAAGGTCATGAGCATCAGTGGCCATGCCGCATTGCTCTGCACGAATGGTATGCGACGCGTGCGGATCATGTGAACGATAAGTGTCTGCGAGAGTAATCCCTCGATGAACCATCCGCTCTGGAACAACGTCTGCATCTCAGGGCTCTGACAGCCGAACACATACCACATGAGCAGGTAGGTGGC
>JAGHUS010000158.1 GCA_018064685.1 Bacteroidales bacterium
TACAAAAGTAAAAGTAGAGATCTGCATTTTGCCCGTCGGCAAAAGTCCTTCGTCGGGATGACAATGCAGGTGTGGGTCAAATAGTATATAATTACCTAAAAAAGAGGGCAACCACAATGATTGCCCTCTACAATTATTCAGAGATTTAAATAGTTCAATTACCAACCTGATGCCCAGCCACGTTCTTGGTTTGCATCACTTGTAAAATTTGTAGTAGTTGCAGTGTTATCAAATGCATCGTTCTCCAATTGAGAATCTGCCAAAAGACATTCCTTTGTGTCAAGAACATGAACACGCTGTGAAGGGATAATATAATTCTTTTTCATTTTATTTGCAGTCAGATTATTATTTAACATACTTCTTACCATTCACGATGTAGATGCCGCGACCAGTGTTCTGTACACGACGACCACTCAGATCAAACATAGTCTTAGCCTCGTTATTGCTGTTGAGCAATTCTTTGATAGCAGTGGCTTCGTTCTCGTCAAAGAGGTTGATGCAACCTTTGACCTCGGCTGAGCCAGCACCCAGTTCGGGAGCTTCGTCAATGTTAAGATAAGCACGGTTTTCCTTAACAGTAGCTGTATACTCGCCTGCCTGCTTGAACTTGCCGCCAGACACAGCATACATATTATTGCCAGTTACGCCTTGTTGTGCGAATACACCATAGAGACCATTTTCGTTGCCAGCCTCAGCAACAGTGTTTGCACCAGCCTTGTAGAAGGTAACGTTCAGATTGGTATTAGTCTTGAATACGTAAGGCTTACCTGCCTCGAGAATGCCCATAACAGGACGAACCCAGATAGCATTAGGACTCTCCTTACTGTCAACACCCACGAATTCGTAAGCATCAGCACCGCAGACGGCAGAAGCATAGGGAAGACATACTACGCCGAGATAATCTTCTACATCGCAAATTCTATAATGGTCGGCTTCAGTTTCTGCATTACACAGTGCGCTCTCTTCATGTTCCCAAGTCACAGTGCCTCGCTTAGGACAAGTATTAGTCAGATATGCTGCTGAGATACTCCACTCACTGCCGACTCCATTTCCCTTTAAGATTTCAACCTTTGTAATAGAGCCTGTATAATCGGTCATATCCTTTGAACGATTTTCATACGTTGCCGTAAGATCAATGACACATGCACGCTTCTGATTCCACCAACCGATCCAATTAGTTTCAATACCGTTAATATTAACTCTTACATCGGTTGTTTCTCCCTTAAAATTATTGTTATTCTGATCTTCAGTTACAAATCTACGCTTAGGAACAACAACCAAATATTTATAACCGCTCCAGTTCTGGGGTGTATCATATTCCCACTTAGCACCACCGCCATTAGTCATGTTAATAACTTCACCATTAACGGTTGCGCTACCAGTTGCAACCAAGTCGCTGATAGGCAATTCTACATAATCCTCGGGTGCTTCCAAATTCTGGAAACGCTCAGCGTTAACATTAAAGCAGTTCCAATAATAAGGAGTGTCACTTTGCTTGCAATCACCACCAATATATTTATGCTTACCATCGATGGTGGCGTTGCTCATGAATGCAAAACCCTTATCTTCAACATAAGTAATAGTAAACAAAGCACCAAGTTCATATGCACCACCATAAAGTTTTCCGTTTGCTCCATAACCTTCTGAAGCACCCATAGCAACTTCAAAGTTGCCCCACCACATAGAAGGATTCAAGCAGTTGTTGTTAGGACGATCAGCACTATTGCCATACCAACCATAGGCATATTCTCCCTTGGCATTAACTGGATGGATTCTGAAATAGCCTTCTTCATTATAGGTAACGGGCTCAATCTCAAACTGGCACCACGCATTTTCCTTATTCAAGATAACTGCGGGATTACCTGTAGTCATGTCAATGCCAGTAGCATTGCATTCTGCCATAACCACATTCTTCGTCACCATATAGAACTTGTTGGCCTTCAGCTCTTCAATAGAGGTGTATTCCTGCTTGGGAGCCTTATGAAGTTTGATGGATTTAACGGTAATAGGGGCACTAGGTGTTGACCATGGCGATGAGAACAGGGAAAGCTCGCTTAACGTGTTGGTGCCTTCAGGGATTGTAACGGTATAGGTTTTGTTATCTCCAGAGGGCAGCTGTGTCCATCCACCCAAATCGCCTTCCTTGGGCTGTAAACACCAACTGCCTGAACCAGTAGAATATTCGATAATCAATTGGTCATAACCTTTGACATTGATATTCTTATGCTTGAAACCAAACTGTAGAGCATCAGTGGCAGTATATGTGTACTCATCATTCTCAACAGTTGGAATCAGTGTGGGGACGGAGCCGTCCTCTTGTTTGAGTGCAGCAATGTTGAGAAAGTCATACTCACCCTCAACCTTAGTAATCAAGTCTAAAGCAGGTGCATCAGGTCCCTCAAGATACATGTTGGTAACAGTAATAGAGCCTTCGCCACTTGCACCACCGAACGAGATGTGATCGATGGTAGAGAGATCAAGATCTTTGGTCTCGTTACGCTCTGCGAACACAAGATCTTTTTGACCTTCAGAATAGAAAACTATGGAAGCAATTGCATTACCTCCATTCATAAAACACACGCGATATTCTGATGTGTAGTCTGTCGTAGTCAAATGAAGAGCTGTGTAATTTGCCAACTCACCATCGGGTGTTTTAAAGACTGTAGCAAGATTGTTTGTATTACCAGTCCATGAATACACACTGTTTTCGGAATCCCAAGCACCATTGCTTGCTGGCGTTTCCCAAACTGCATTAACAGTTTTAGCATTTACCCCCCCATTACGCTAAGTAGCAGGACGAGTAAGGTAAATAATTTTTGTTTCATTTTTGTTTTAGTTTTGGTTATTATTACTTAAGTATTGATTTTATAACGAAATTTCATGGTAAATGTGGTCGCCATAATTACATGTATGACAAAACGACTGCAAAATTACCAAATATTTGAAAATCACACGAAAACGTATGAAACAAATATTGTCAAAAATGAAACATAAACTGATTTTCATAGAATAAAACACGATATTTCAATGCAATATTTCACGTTCGTTGCCTCTATTTAAATAATAATGTGTATCTTTGCAAAAAATGAAGAACATAACATAAATGAAGAGGATAATAGGTGTTTTGAGCCTCTTACTGATGCTGGCAGCAACGGTACAAGCGCAACGGCAGGAGCAGGAGGGCGATGACAGGGAGTCCACCACACTGTTCAGCACACTGGGCGGTGGCATGGACATTCCACCCTATCGCATCCCGGGCATCACATGCGGCAAGGGTGGACGACTCATAGCCAGTGCGGCACGACTGGTGTGCGGTACCGATCCCGGTCACGGTCAGGTGGACTGCGTTGTGAAGATAAGCGACGACAACGGACGGACGTGGAGCGACGAGATAGAGGTGGCAGTGGGTAATGCTGCGCTGATAAACAACACGAGGACGCCCATGGAGGCAGCCTACGGCGACCCCGCCATAGTGATGGACCGCCAACACAACGAAGTGCTGGTGATGGCCGTGGGCGGATGCACCGTCTACACCAGTGCATCGACCAACCGACAGAATCCCAACATCATAGCCGCCATACGCAGCATGGATGGTGGACGGACATGGCAGAAACCCGTCGACATGACGGAGCAGATATACGGTCTGTTCGACAGTGGGAAACCCATGGCAGCAGCCTTTGTGGGTGGAGGAAGGCTGATGCAGAGCCGTCTGGTGAAGGTAGGACGTTACTACCGACTGTATGCTGCCCTGGCGGCACGCCCCAACGGCAACCGCGTCATCTACTCCGACGACTTCGGACGCACATGGCACGCACTGGGTGGAGCCAATGCCACACCCATTCCCGACGGCGACGAACCGAAATGCGAGGAACTGCCTGACGGACGCGTCATCATAACCAGTCGCACGTCTGGCGGCCGACTGATGAACCTCTTCACCTATACCGACACACCCACGGGCGAGGGACAATGGGAACAGCAGACCAAGGCCACGATGAGCGGACTGAGTGCCGCGCCCAGCAGCAATCCCACCAACGGCGAGATGCTGATAGTACCCGCCACACGTAATGAAGACGGAAGGGAAGTGTATCTGGCCCTGCAGTCAGTGCCCACAGGCAATGGGCGTAACAACGTGGGCATCTTCTACAAGGAACTGTCCGACATCAGCGACCTGCATAACATCCAGGCCTTCGCCACTGGTTGGGACGGCTTCTACCAGGTCAGCAACACGGCCTCGGCCTATAGCAGCATCGAACTGCAAGCCGACGCCCGCATCGCCTTCTTCTACGAAGAGACACTGACGAAATGGGGCACGAAACCCAATCCCACCAGTACCAGCTTCCCCCAAGGCAGTGGGCAGCATAACTTCGACGGGTTCGAGAACATCTACATCCCCCTCACGCTGCAGCAGATAACGCACGGCCAGTACACCATCTGCCGAAAGCTGAACAGAGGCCGCTACCTGCGCTCCTACTTCAACGCCCTCATCGACGAGACGGAACTGCCCGCAGAAACAAAAGAGGCCATCAAGGCCAAGGTGGCGCGACTCAAAGCACAGCCAACGATGAAGCAGATTGACGACATAAGGAGAAGGCTGCAGGGCGAAAAGCGACTAAACGATTAAAAGAAACGACAATAATTATAGAAAAAAATGAAAAAATCTATCTTAACAATCATGCTGTTCATGCTGTCGGCCATCGGCGCCATGGCACAGTACAACCGAGTGAATGACATCCCCTACACCGAGGGCGGAAACGCATACGCACAGGAGCGACGCAAACTGGATGTGTACTACCCCACCGACAAGAAGAACGTGCCCGTGGTGGTGTGGTTTCATGGCGGTGGCATCGAGGGCGGAAGCAAGCACATAGACCGCGAACTGCAGAATGCGGGTTATATGGTGGTAGCCGTGAACTACCGACTGCTGCCCAAGGCTAAGATCGACGACATCCTGGACGATGCTGCGGCAGCCGTGGCGTGGACGTTCCAGAACGCCGAGAAGTATAACGGCAGCAAGAAGAAAATCTTCCTGGCCGGACACTCGGCAGGCGGCTATCTGCTCGACATGATAGGTCTGGACAAGCACTACCTGCAGAAGTACGGTGTGGATGCCAACGACATAGCGGGCCTCTTCCCCTTCAGCGGACAGTGCATCACCCATTACAACGTACGCCGCGAACAGAAGATCGGTCCCTTGCAGCCCACCATCGACAAGTACGCTCCCCTCACCCACATACGCAAGGACGCAGCACCCATCATCATCATCTCGGGCGACCGCGAACTGGAACTCTACGGACGTTACGAGGAGCAGGCCTACTTCTGGCGTATGCTGAAGCTGGTGGGCCATCCCGACGTCACCCTGTACGAGATGCAGGGCTACGACCACGGTGCCATGCCTCAGCCCGCCTATAAGATTATGAAGGATCACATCAAACGACTGACAGCGCAGTCTGACTACAAACCGCTCGTCAAGGCCGAATACGACCTGCTTGGCCGACATCTTCAAGCAAGCCCCACAGAACTGCTGAGTGGGACGAGCACCCCTCAAGGGCGACAAGTTCCTGAGCGACACCAAGATAAAGGAAATGAAGCTGTATAACTACGCGAAATAACATGAAGCAAGATACAACAATCCCGACAAAGCCATCGTGGTTAGACGAGGGCCAGACACTGCGGTGCCTGACCCCCGCCGATCGTGCCAAGCACAAGGCTATGAGCGATATCATATACGAGGCCCTGCCCAGCAAGGAACTCCTCATCCCCATGACCGAGGAAGAATATGACGACACATGCCGCGAGGAAAACTGCGACGTGATGTACGGCATCTTCGAAGGCGACACGCTCATTGCCACCAGCAGTCTGCTGCACGATGTGCGTGCCTATGCCGCCAACCCCGAACTGCACGAGGTGCTGCAACACCCCTGCGTGGAGATAGGCGAATGCATGGTGCTGCCCGAATACCGAGGCCGTAACCTCATGCTCCGCCTCAACGAGCTCGTCAAAGCCGAGGCACTGCGACAAGGCATGCACTACATGCTGGCCACAGCCCATCCCGACAACATTGCCAGCAACAGTTCGCTTTGCCGACTGGGCTACCACATCGTGAAGGAGTTTACACGAGCCGGCAAACGCCGCAACCTCCTGCTGATGGAACTTTAAGCTGCATTATTCATGCACATGAAACGCATCGCACTCTTCACCATAATCCTGCTTACGGTCCTCGGCCTCTATGGCCAACGGCTCACCGATCTCGTCGACACCCGTGTGGGCACATCGGTGGCTGTGACAAAGACGGCCGGAATGTTCGGTCAGGGAACGGAGGAGTTTGCACACACGCTGCCAGCCGTGCTCGCCCCCTTCGGCATGAACTTCTGGACACCCGAGACACGAGGCACCGAGCTGAAAGGCGTATGCCCCTATCTGTATGCCGACACTCTGCTGCGAGGCTTCCGCTGTTCGCACTGGATTGTGGGAGGATGCACCCAGGACTATGGCAGCTACACCCTATCGCCATGGAAAGATGCTGAAAGTCAGCCCTACAGTCATGCCCGTGAGGTGGCACAGCCCCACTACTACAGCGTCGGCATGCAAGGCGTCAAGGCCGAGATGACAGCCACTCAGCGCTGCGGTTTCTTGCGCTTCACCTACGATAATGCCGAGGACGCCTACCTCACCATCCGCGTCAACTCCGACGAGAACGAGGGAGACGTATGGGTGGACACACTCAGCAACAGCATCTACCTCACGAACCCATGCCACCGCATCTACCAGGGCAAGGACAAGCCCACAGGCACCACGGCATGGGCATGCATCAAACTGAACCATGACATAGCCGCCTATGGCAAGCAGGACAAGCAGACGATGTGGGTGAAGCTCACCCCGTGCCACGAGGTTCTCGTCAAGGCATCCTGCTCCTTCACCGGTATCGACGGAGCCGAGATGAACATGACAGCCGAACTGCCCGGATGGGACTTCGACCACACCGCAGCCACGCTGCGCAACATCTGGGAGCAGAAGCTGGGACAGATAACGATAGGCTCGGCGACAAACAACAGCGGGACGACAACGGCACAGCCCGACACTGCACAGCTGCGCACCTTCTACACCGCTATGTATCACAGCTCGTTCCTGCCACACACCATCAACGATGCCGACGGACGCTATCCGAAGTTTGCCGACGGCACACCGATGCAGCTAGAGGCCACACAGCACGACTACTACGACGACTTCTCGATGTGGGACACCTACCGCGCCCAGCACCCGCTGCTCGTACTGCTCGATCCCAAGCGCGATGGCGACATGATGCAGTCGCTAGTGCTGAAATATCAGCAGGGCGGCTGGCTGCCTATCTTCCCCTGCTGGAACAGCTACACGGCAGCCATGATTGGCGACCACTGCACAGCCGCACTGGCCGATGCCTACATCAAGGGCATACGCAATTTCGACATCGTAAAGGCATACGAGGGGATGCGAAGAAATGCTTTCGATACACCCGCTTCGCTTGCTGAATATCAGGACGGTATGGGGCGAAGAGCGTTGACGTCGTATCTGCAATATGGCTACATCCCGCTCGAAGACAATGTCGACGATGCCTACCACAAGCAGGAGCAGACATCGCGCACGCTGGAGTATGCCTACGACGATTACGCCCTGGCACAAGTGGCTCGGGCGATGCTGACCGACAGCAACATCAGCGATGCAGACCTGAAGCGATGCCACCTGGACCGACGCATTCTGCAAGACGACTACAAAGCACTCATGGCACGTTCGCACAACTGGCAGAACGTCTTCAATCCCCGCACCGGATGGGTGGGAGGACGACACCAGGACGGCACCTTCGCCACCACGACAGACACACGTTATATCAAGGAACCGCACAAGCACCCCGAGGCAACCCGTCTCACGCCCACCACCTTCTCCACCTTCATCACCGAAGGCACACCCGTACACTACACATGGTATGTGCCGCACGACATCGACGGACTGGTACGTGCGATGGGTGGACGCCGTAAGATGGAAGCACGTCTCGACTCGATGTTCAGCCAAGGATGGTACTGGCACGGCAACGAACCCTGCCACCAGATAGCTTATCTGTACAGCGCCATCGGGCGTCAGGACAAGGCAGCACAGACGGTACAGCACATCATGCGCACCGAATATATGGATGCTCCGGGCGGACTCAGCGGCAACGACGATGCCGGACAGATGTCGGCCTGGTACATCTTCTCCACCCTCGGCTTCTACCCCGTCTGTCCCGCCACACCTTATTATTATCTGTCACGTCCCGCCTTCAGCCATATCACCCTGCATCTGCCCAACGGCAAGACACTCACCATCAAGTCGTCGCACCAACCCAGTGGAACGCTGCACCAAGACCGCATCTATCTGAACGGCAAGAAACTGAAGACGGCACGCATCAGTCATGAGCAGATAATGCAAGGAGGCGTGTTGGAGTTCAAATAATCCAATTGAATAACATGTTCTTAATTCTTCTCACTTAATTCTTAACTCGACAAAAAAAAGATGCACGCCCACGATGGGGTATGCATCTTTTTTTCATATTCATACACGTACGTCCCGATGAAAGGCAGACGTGCGAAAAGTCAAATTACTTCAAGACAACGGTGATGTCCTTGCCTTCCTCGGTTACCTCGAGCTTGTCCTCGCGGAGCAACCAACCCATAGCCAGGTAAAGGTCCTTGTCGGTCTTAACCTTAGCAGCCTTCTTCAAGTCCTTGGTGTTCATAGCACCGTTCTCGTTCAATGCAGTCCAAATGGCACCTGCAACGGTTCCAATCTTTTCAGTCATTTTTCTTTTTACCTTTTACGTTAAACTAATATCACCACTTTGTGTAGTGTTTTTACCTTTTCTAAACCGATGCAAAGTTACGGACTTTAGCACGAGTAGCCAAAAAAATGATGTTATATAGCAGTTTTTCTGCCATTTTCTTGCTTTATATCAATTATTGGCGTAAATTTGTAAGCGTAATCCAAAGCAAAAAACATACCAACCTATTATTTTTTCATCACTAAAAACAACATAGCCATGTCACATAATAAGATTATAAAGAGTGCCTTGCTGCTGTCGGCGGCTGCCTGTCTGGCGACAAGCTGCGGGCGCAAGAGCCTGGAGGAACAGCTGATAGAGGAGTCGGCAGACTTCACACTGAAGCAGTGCCCCAAGCAGTTGGACGAGTTCTTCACCATGGACAGCATGGTGTATGAGGAGGCTACACACAGCCGCGTCTGCTACTACTCCATCCAGGGCAAGGCCGACGATCCGGACTTCTTCCCCAAGGAGACGGTCGAGGACTTCAAGGAGAATATGACCATCAACATACGTGCCGACCTGAACATGAAGAAGCTGAAGGAGGCTGGTATCAGCTTCGGCTACAGATACATCTCGAAGAAGACGGGACAGCAGCTGATGGAGTATACCGTGGGACCGGAGGATTACAACGGTGCCATGAAGTCGCGCACGTTCAACGCCAAGAAGTACAGCACCTCGCGCTACTGGACGAAGGTGAACTGCCCGCAGACCATCGAAGAGGGTAACGTGCTGGACAGCATGTGGTACGACTCCATTGCGCGTGTAGTGCATTACGACTTCACCATCAGCGGAGTCTTTGACAATGACTCTACGTTCGACAATCCGTCGGCCATCAGCGAGTCGCGCAAGGAGCTGATAAAGAACCTGAAGACCGACGAGTCGGTACAGATAGAGCGCGACAGAGAGAAGTTGGACTTCAACTACCGCTACTTCTCGGCCACCACCAAGCACCCGTTGCTGGATATTATGATCAAGAATAGCGATCTGCAGTGATTTAGTTTAGAGTATTTTGAGTTTAGAGTGTAGAGTGTAGAGTGTAGAGTAGTTGAGAGTGGAGAGGGGAGAGTATTTTGAGTTTAGAGTTCAGAGTTTAGAGTTCAGAGTTTAGAGTAGTTGAGAGTGGAGAGTATTTTGAGTTTAGAGTTTAGAGTAGTTGAGAGGGGAGAGTATTTTGAGTATTGAGTTTAGAGATTAGGGGATTATATAACCAAAGTTTCCCACCCTGCCAAACGGGCTGAAAGCCCAGAAAGCATTCAGCCCAACGGCAAAGCGAAGCGACGCCTTGGGTTATGAGAATAGTGCGATTCCCTTCGCCC
>JAGHUS010000010.1 GCA_018064685.1 Bacteroidales bacterium
AAACTACAACTAACGAAGAGAAAGAAAAACAAATAATAAATAACAAATTAATTAATCTTAAAAATTAAACAAAATGAAAAAGTTATTTGCAATTATTGCAATGGTTGCTGTTTGCTCATTTGGTGCAACATCATCCGTAATGGCTCAAGACACTCCTGCTGAAGCTGCTGCTACCGAGCAGGTAGACTCTACAAGTGAGGCTGCTGCTGTTGATTCTGCAGCCGTAGATACTGAGGCTGAGGCAGCTCCCGCTGAAGTAGCCGAGACTACTACTGCCACCGAAGAAGAGAACACCAGCTTGTACAAGGAGCTGAAGACAAAGTTCATCGAGGGTGGTGCTGGCTTCATGGCACTCGTTGCTATCGCACTCGTTTTGGGTCTTGCTCTCTGTATCGAGCGTATCATCTACCTGAGCCTCGCTGGTGTTAACACCCGTCAGTTCACTGCCAACCTGGCAAGCATGGTTGCTGCTGGCAAGGTAAAGGAGGCTGTTCAGCTCGCTTCTAGCACTCGCGGTCCTGTTGCTGCTGTCAGCAAGAAGGCTTTGGCTTGCTTGGATAGCGAGGATCAGAACGACATCGCTACCATCGAGCGTACCATCAACATGGAGGCTGAGGTTCAGGGCACCTACCTCGAGGAGAACTGCTCTTGGATCACCCTCTTCATCGCCATGGCTCCCTCACTCGGATTCTTGGGTACTGTGATCGGTATGGTACAGGCATTCGATGACATCCAGAAGGCTGGTGATATCAGTCCTACCGTTGTTGCCGGTGGTATGAAGGTCGCTTTGATCACCACCATCTTCGGTATCGTTGTTGCTTTGATTCTTCAGATTTTCTACAACTACATCCTGTCACGCGTTGAGGCACTTACCTCTAACATGGAGGAGGCTGCTCAGGAGCTGCTCGTTATGTGTGTTAAGTCTGACAAGTGCAAGAAGTAATAAACCCATTTGAAAAAGAGATTCTATTATGAAAACGCAAAATTTATCCAAACTCATAATGTGGATTTGCGTGGCAGTAATTGTAGTCGTTCTGGGCCTCTTCATCTTCGTAGGATACGATACTCCTAGTGAGGAGATTGCCGACAAGAACGATCCTCAATTCACCAGCCTGCTTATCTACACAACGTATGCTTTCATCGGCATACTGGGTGCACTTACTCTTGTCAACTTTGCCATGGCAATCTTCAAGAACAAGGACACCGGCTTGATTCGCGTATTCGTTGCTTGCGCAGCAGCTCTTGCGCTCTATTTCATCTTCCGCCTCATCTTCGGTGGCCAGGTAGCTCCCGAAGGCGCTGAGTACACAGGCGATGATATGGCCGTTGCTGACGCATACATCTATACAATTGGCATTCTGTTCGTTGTTACGATCCTCATCCTTGCAGCTAACTTCGTAATGGGTATCGTTAAGGGTCTCGGCGGCAAGAAATAATAAACTATAAAAAAGAAATCGAGTTATGGCAAAAAAGAAGAAAAAAATGCCTGGTTTGAACACTAGTTCAACCGCCGATATCTCTTTTATGCTGCTCATCTTCTTCCTGGTAACCACATCAATGGACTCGGACAAGGGTCTTCTCAGACAATTGCCTCCTCCACCCGAAAACCAGGACCAGACCGTACAGATCAACGAAAGAAACATCTTTACGATAAGTATTGCTTCCAGCGGAAAGATGGTAATCTGTGGCGATTACTCAAATCCCGTAGAGACATCCCCCGCCGAACTGAAGCAATTGCGTGAGCAAGTAAAAGAATTCATTAAGGGTAATCCTCATCCCCACTCAACAGAGCGTCCCGATGTCGAGATTCTTGACGTAAACGGCAAGCCTACTGTTTGCTACACCAAGCACGTCATCTCACTCCAGGCAGACCGCGGTACTCCATACGAGAAGTATTTCGACGTACAGAACGAGATCGTAGCTGCCTACAACGAGGTACGTGAGGCTAAGAGCAAGGAAATGGGCAACTACAAGCCCTTTGCTGAGCTGGACGAAGAGAGACAAGCACCGATCAAGGCTATCTATCCTCAGAAGATTTCAGAGGCAGAGCCTATCAACTATGCTGAAAAATTTGCACAATAAGAAAGTAAAGAACTATGGCAGGATTTAAGAAAAAAGAAAGTCGCGAGATGCCAGAGTTGAGTACCTCATCTCTGCCCGACTTGATCTTCACCATTTTGTTCTTCTTCATGATGGTTACCACCATGCGTGAGGTTACTCTTAAGGTGAAGTTCACAACCCCTCAGGGAACTGAACTGGTAAAGCTCGAGCATAAGTCTGATGTATCATTTATCTATGTAGGTCCTCCAACCGACAATCTGCGTGGCCAGTTCGGTACTGGTACCCGTATCCAGTTGAACGACCGCTATGCCGACACTCGTGAGATTATGGACTTCGTAGCACAGGAGCGCGAAGGCATGATGGACCAGTCAAAGCAGATCATCTCACTCAAGGCTGACAAGGAGACCCAGATGGGTGTCATCACCGACATCAAGGAGATTCTTCGTAAGTCGTATGCTCTCAAGTTGAATTACTCTGCTACACAGAGAAACTAATATTCAATAATACATCATCAAACGGCGACATGCATTCAAGTATGTCGCCGTTTTTTTGGACATTTAGTAATGCAAAAAGGATAACAAGGGTACTTTCATTGATTTTAACAGGAAAAGTGGTGGTGTTACCCATTTTTTTTGTACTTTTGCAAAAAGAATTATTTATATATGGCAAATTATCACCTTGACTCATTAGACCAGAAGATCCTTTCGATGGTAGCAGACGATGCACGTATTGCATTTCTGGAGGTAGCACGCGAGTGCGGCGTATCGGGCGCAGCCATACACCAGCGCATACAGAAACTCACCTCATTGGGTGTACTCAAAGGTTCGCAGTTTGTGCTCGACCCCGAGCTTATAGGCTACAGCACATGTGCCTTCGTAGGACTGTTCCTGAAGGATCCATCCGACTTTGACAAAGTGATGGAGGAACTGTACAAGATACCCGAAGTGGTGGAGTGCCACTACACAACGGGCAACTACGACATGTTCATCAAGCTCTATGCACGCGACAACCACCATCTGCTCAGCCTCATCCACGACCGTCTGCAGAACATCGGCATACAGCGCAGCGAGACCATCATATCGTTCAACGAGGCCTTCAAGCGCCAGATGCCCATTCCTAAAGACTGACAGGCTAGCGACTCTGCATAGAAAGAAAAAGAAACATATCAGATACCAAGCTCGATAAATATGATAACACTCATTGCGGCAGTAGCCGAGAACATGGCAATTGGATACCAGAACAAACTGCTGTACTGGCTTCCCAACGACCTGAAGCGCTTCAAGTCACTGACCACCGGCCACACTATCATCATGGGCCGCAAGACCTTCGAGTCATTCCCCAAAGGTGCACTGCCCAACCGTCGCAACGTGGTGCTGAGCCGCAACGGAGCCACCTTCCCCGGTGCAGAGACCTACCCCACCCTCGAAGCAGCTCTAGCCTCATGCAGCCCCGACGAGGACATCTACATCCTCGGCGGAGCAAGTGTATACGAGCAGGCCATGCCCCTTGCCGACCGGTTATGCCTGACAGAGATTGCCGACACTCCCAAAGAGGCTGATGCCTACTTCCCCACATTCGACAAAGCAGAGTGGAAGGTGGAGTTGGACGAGGCACACGACACAGACGAGAAACACGCACATCCATACCGTTTTGTGGACTACGTGAAAGCATAAGGCCCACTGGGGCAGCCTGATTCAAAATCGCTGCGGTTTTATTTCAAAATCGCTGCGGTTTTGATTTAAAATCGCTGCGGTTTTGTTTCAAAACCGGTGCGATTTTGTTTCAATTACAGCAATAACAACATCGTTTATAGCGTAGTAAAATCAGACCACCAGGAGAAAGCCTGTATGCAGGCTAAAAAAGAAAACACCACCTTTCAGAAAGATGTAGGCTGACGGCCATAATGCATCTTTAGCTTTACTCCGATAAGAGCAAAATATCATAGAGCCTATCATGGGGCCTATCGTGGGACCTATCATGGGGCCTATCGTGGGACCTATCGTGGGACCTATCGTGGGACCTATCGTGAGACCCATCGTGGGACCCATCGTGGGACCCATAATGGGACCTATCATGGGACCTATCGTGGGACCCATCATGGGACCTATTGTGGGACCTATTGTGGGACCCATAAACAAAGAAGAAAGAGAAAAGAAGAAAGTTTTTCCCCCTGCACCCCTTTTATAAAGAAGAAATAGATAAAGAAGAAAGGTGGGAAGAGTAGAGTCAAAGAAAAGATCAAAGAGATGCGCGCATAAATAAATAAGCAAAAAAGCTTATATCCGTGAGTATACCTACAAATGTACCTGTGAATATACCTGTCAATGTACCTGTGAGTGTACCTGTGAGTGTACCTACAAATGTACCTGTGAATGTACCTACAAATGTACCTGTGAATATACCTGTCAATGTACCTGTGAATGTACCTAGAAAACAAAGAAGAAAGAGAAAAGAAGAAAGTTTTTCCCCCTGCACCCCCTTTATAAAGAAGAAATAGATAAAGAAGAAACCGACGGAGGAGGTGGTGGAAAAAAAACGCGCGCATAAATAAATAAGCAAAAGCTTATTCATGCAGAAAGTGGACAAAAGTGGACAAATGTGGACAGCTAAGCTTTCGAGGCCTTATAATGGAGAGCGGAGGGTGAGTAAAGATTTGCCTATGAACAAAAATCATTATGGCATGTCTTATCAGTCTTATCCTTTTGTATAAAAATGAATAATATAAGGATAAAGAATGGGAGTATATAGACAAGAGATGACACCAACGAACTTTCGAAATTACCAACATAGTTTTGCATATAATAGTCAACAACCAGCATAACACAGAGTAAGAAGAAAGTAAGAACATAAAAAACAAAACGACGATAGCAAGGTTTTACTTCTTTATACAAATATCTGTAGAACCACACAATAAAGGAAGCGAATAAGAATAGATACAAATAATTGTGACGCAATGAAATTTCTCCAAGCCCCATTCTATTCTCCTCAAAAAGCAAACTGCCTGAATAAACAACAAGATCGACAAAGAATTTATATAAACACCAATAGATAGGCAAACAATAAGACTGGATATCCCAAATCGAAGAGGTTTTCACTGACCACGTTTCCAGTTTACGAACGAAAATGAGCAATAAGTTAGAAAGACAAAAATAAGGCACATTATCATACACATTAATTAGATACCAAATATTATCCTCAAAACTATCCACTTCATTTAACATATCCGCATAATACAAGAAAACAGAAACGGATTGAAGTAACAATAATATAAAATACACTTTTCTATTATTAGCTATTGAAACGATTAATTTTTGATACGCAAATGAAAGTATAGCTGAGTATGCGAAGATTAACGGAGATAAAATGATGAACTTACCAGTTGAAGCAACTATGTCAAAAGCACCATCCGGCAGAAAACTACACACAAAAGGCGGGTATGCAATGTTCACTACAATAAACAGTGCCTGAATAACAGGCAAACTCCAAAAGATGACTTTAACAATACAGATATAAACTTTTTTGGGCATGACAAAGAGTTTTAACTATCATTTTCTGCCGCAAAAGTATAGACAAAAGATGGAACGTGCAATTTTTTTAATTACACTTTTTACACAAGGAAAATCGGTACAATGTATAAATATCTGTTTTTCTGGTAATAAGCAGTACTATTACATTTTTTACACTACCATATTTTCAAAAAGAAAAACAAATCGACAACATAATCCACTGCGCTTTGATTACAGTAAATCCATTATCATTTTAAAGCCAACAAATTTGCGCCAAGTGCTTTTGCACCAGACTTTCCAAAAATCTTTTTGTTAATACTAGATTTAATATTGGTGATTCGTTGAGAACTTCGTGACGTCAGGACTGCTATTTCCGAGGAAATGAAATTGAAACGAATAAGAACGCAGATATTGATTTCAAATTTTGAAAGACCATAAGCCTTATTGCTTATAGTTGCAAAAAAAACAGGAAAGCCACTCTCGGCAATAACAGATAAACGCTCGAGTTCATCCTCCGTAGCCGTTAATCCTTGTACAGATAGTGTATGTAAGTGTTTAGCTATTTCGCAACCCACAATATTTCGTTCATCCCTCCATTGCTCCAAACTCACAGCATTAGCCTGATACATATCCAATGACGACTGAAGTTTCTGTATTTCTGCTTCTCTTTCCTGCGATTTCACCCTACAACAATGTAATTCATCTGCAGTTCTGTCCAAATCAGACAAAAGATACTGGTATTCACGATTCATCTTGATTTGATCGCGTTTCACCTTACGCAAGTGTTTTTGATAAACCATGTACATCACCAAAGAAACAAAAGCAGAAGCTACAACAACAAGAAGAATCATAAAACGTAGTCCGGACACATTACGTTCAGCCACAAACACCTGTTCTTGAATTTTGGTATAATTATACAATGCTTGCATTCGAAACATCTGTTCTGATGACTGACTGCTTGTAACAGAATCACATAATTCGCAATACAACTTGGCGAATTTTACAACTGAATCAGGTTGATGTTTTGACGAGTAAGCATTTACCATTCCGCGATAAGATGCTTCCAACAGACGATAACGCTCGGCATCTAAAAAAGAACTTTTCCGAACACAGGTTTGTACACACCGATACATTTGTATAGCAGAATCCGCTTCATCAATCATAGAATAATAGTGACCTTTGTTCTGGAAATATGCGGCATCAATTACTTCTTCGCATGAACTTTCCGGCGTAATATTGACCTTTTTTTCGTATTCATGAAGCAGCCGACCTGTTTCAAGCGAATTCTGGCATTTGATTTGTGCATCTATCTTGATGGGATATATTAACATAGGATCTTCACGGAGCCCGTTTCTTTTAACAAAGCCGTCAATGCTGTCAATGATTGCTAGTGCCTGAGATACTTGATGAGAGTCGTATAAACAGCATGCTCTATTCCACTTCAGACGAAGGGCAGAAAGCGTATCACCTATCTGCCACGCAATTTGCTCAGCTTTGATATCCTCTAACAGCTCGCTCTCAAATGCAGCTACGTTCTGATAAAGACCACCTAACTGACTATGAATAGCCATAAGAGTTTCCAAGTCACAAGTCTCATTGTCTCTATCGACAGCATCTACTGCAATATTCATATATTTAAGAGCAGATGGCGCATCACCTAAGTCACGATAAGCACACCCTACCATATAATTCGCTAACATTATTTCGTTGGCAGATCCGTGACTTCCGTAATAGTCGGCAACCTCAAGTACGATACTATCAGTTGTAAAATTGACAAATGCCTTATTTTGTGCTTGCGCATAAACTAGCTCAAATTTCATTTGCTGCGCCATAGGCCAAGCAGACTTCTCTTCCCTAATTTCATCAAGGATTGCCAGAGACGAGTCTGGCGTTACATCTATGAGCAATTGTGCATTTGCAATAACCCTCTCGACCTTTTCATCATGAACTGTACAAGCAAACAAAACAACAAATAATGACAGGAAGACTATCCTTTTGGTGAAATATAACATAAATGTCTATTTAATACATTATTATATATAATAGCAAAAATACGTATCTAGAATAAACACACAAAACGAGATCAACTCAAACAACATTGTCAATAAAATATAGCAGATGGCACAACTGTATTGAACAATTGCACAATCTGCTATAACTAAAGATGCAAGTATCACTACTGCGGACGCAGGATGACGCGGAAGTGTCGGCCCTCGCTAAGCAGTTTACGGGCATACGCACTTACGGATTCCACGGTCTGAGCCTTCACGGTTTCCTCGAAGTCCTTCAGATAATCGATGTCATACATAAACAACTCGGACAGCCAAGACACGACAACCTGGTCTTGCCCGGCACCAGAATAGAAGTTGTTAAGGTACTCCTCCTTGGTCTTCTGCAGAAGAGTGGCATCACAACCATTTGCTATCTGCTCCATCATTTCCTCAACAGCATCCCTGACAGCATCGGTCTGCTCGGGCTTGACAGGGAACGAGCTCTGCACACCCAGAATGTGAATACCCTGGAGTGAAGGCATCACCATAGTGGAAGCCTGTGGAGAATAGGCGGCACCCATCTCCTCTCGCACCTTGGCATCGAGCATCTTGTCGAGAACACCCGTCAGCATATTGTCCGCCACAATATTCTGGATGTTGTACTGAGGGTTAGGATTGCACCACGCATTGAAAACGTAGCTTTGGGGAATAGACATGGGATAGTGCGAGTCCAGCATACAGTTGTCAGGCTTCACACCGCGATACAGACGAGTATTCTTGATGTTATCCTCGTAACGCTGCGACGAAGTACCAGGCAAAGACGCCAGATAAGTACTTATCAGTCGGTTGATTTGCTCGGCATCGTACTGTCCCACGATGAATACCACAAAGGCACCGGCATCGCTTGTCAGTTCGCGGAAGGCCTTCACAGCAGCCTCGTAGTCGAAGTTCATAATCTCGTCGGCATGGGGCGTCTGCAACCAGGGGTGTGACAACTCGTCCAACCAGACACTGTTGATGGAATCCTGGAATACAGAAGAAGGATTACCCTCCATGTTCTTTATCGTCGAGATGAGCGACTCCCTTCTGGTCGCGAAAACTTCGTTGTCAGGCTCGAGCGAGGTCATGGTCAGGTAGAACTGCTGCAACATCGTCTCCAGGTCGTTGCCGGCACAGTGCCCGTCGAAGTTCAGCTGATCCTGCATTATCTCCCAGTTCATCTCGATATCCTTGCCGAAGGTGATACGCTCTATCTCGGACGCCTTATAGCCACCCTTCTTGCTGAAGTTGATGACCGAGGGAGACATCTGCGCTATCAGTCGACCGCTGTCGCTTACAAGGTTCACGCCACCCGGTGCCCAGGCCTTCATCACCACTCGGCCAGGGTTGTTTTGAGAAGAGGCGATGAGCAGTCGCAGTCCGTTTTTGCACTTCACGTAGTCGAAGCCGTAGTTCCACTTCTCGACCGCTACGACCTCACCTGGAGTGGGCAACTGTGCCATCAAGGGGCTGTCGTCGGTATCATCCTTGTAAGGTTCGGTCTTGTGGGCCGAAACGCGTTGCAACACATCGAGAAGGTCCTGTTGGGAGGGAATGACGTGACCGTCGTCCTTGTTCAGACTGACAATGGCCAGGTCGCTGCCGTCCAACCTATACAGGTACTCGCTGGCAAAGACGTTCAGGTCGTCGGCATTCATGTGACTGAGAATCTCGTTGTCGACATTATATCGGGCCGTATCCTCCATCGCGACGTTACCATACAGGTAGTGGTTGGTAAGCGACTGGCAATGCACCGAACTGTTGTAGCGGTTGCTAATGGTGAGCGACTGCTGCATGCGGGCATGCATCCACTGGGCGGCACGCATACACTCGGACTCGCTGAATCCGTGCTCGGCGGCCTGTCGGAGCAGTGTCATGCACGCTTCGAGAGCATCCTGCATACGTCCCTCCCTGGGGACGATGTTGAGTCCGAGAGCGGGATAGATGGACGAGAAATAGTAATTGCCGAAATACGACTCGCATTCCGAGAAGGGGGAATTGTCAGAATGTCCAATGGCATTGGCACGAGCATCGAGCATATGAGTCACCAAATCCTGCATAATCTGCCGACGACGATACTCCATCGAGTTTCTGGCCTCCTTCGCCACAGGCGGCATCTTGCGGAAGATGAAAAGTTCCTCCCGCTCCAATTCCTTGTCCTTCTGAACAACGACAATAGGTTGTTCGTTGCCAGGCAGTTCGGTATAACGGAAGTCGCTGGCAAACTTAGAGCGCTTCAACGTGCCAAACAGTTTCTTTATGGCATTCTCAACATAGTCGGCATCCACATCACCCACCACGATGACAGCCTGATTTTCAGGATTGTACCAACGCTCGTAGTAGTCCTTCAGCTGTGCGGGACGAAACTTACGGATGATGTCCATGTCGCCAATGGGCAGACAGTCGGCATAATGACTGCCGGCGAATATAGCAGGCATGGCATTGTAGAACAAACGCTGACGCCCCACATTCCTTGAGCGCCATTCCTCGACAATGACATTGCGCTCCTTGTCTATAGCCTTGTCGTCGAGAGTCAGCCCGTGCGACCAGTCGTAGAGGATGAGCAGCATAGAGTCGAGCAGTTCGACGCCCTGATCGGTAGGAACATGGTCTATGTGATAGGTAGTGTACTCCATGTCGGTCACTGCATTGAAGTTACCACCTATGCCATGATGCTCCAGAAAGTCGGTCAGCGATCTGCCGGGGAAGTGCTCCGTACCGTTGAAACACATATGTTCGAGGAAGTGAGCCAGACCACGCTGGTCATCCCGCTCCTGCAGACTTCCCACACGCTGCACAAGATAGAAGAAGGCATTGTCGCCGGGCATCTTGTTCGGACGGACATAGTACGTAAGTCCATTATCCAACTTACCCATCCGAACACTGGGGTCGAAAGGCAAACCTTGAGCATAAACTGAAAAGGACGCCAAGAACATGAGCGTCACAGCAACAAAAATCTTCTTAAGCATGGTGTTTCTAATTAGCCTGGATATTCATGTTAACGTGAATTATCGAAAAACAATCCGCAATTTGTGAATCATGGGGTCAGCCCCCCCTGATTCACAATAGTTTTGTAGGTGATATACAACAATTTCAAAGAGGAAGACATTCGTCTTTAACTCCTTTAACTCCTAAACTTGAATTATAGAACAGCATCGCGCAGCCCAATTCTTCTTTATTCTTTCTTAATTCTTAATTAGAGAAGAAGGAGGGCTAATACCCTTGCCTGTACTTCTGCTCGTCCTTGTCGTCCAGCATCGACAGATAGCTCTGGTAGCGAGAGGGAGCAATGCGCTGGCCTTCGAGCGCCTGCAGTACGGCACAGCCAGGCTCGTGGGTGTGGGAGCAGTCGCTGTACTTGCAATCGCAACCAATCTGGAATATCTCACGGAAATAATGCCCCACCTCAGCACGCTCCATGTCGAAGGTGCCAAAGCCCTTGATGCCCGGAGTATCGATGATGCTTCCGCCGAAAGGCAGATCGAAAAGCTGGCTGAAGGTGGTAGTATGCTGTCCCGTGTCATGCGCTACACTTATCTCGGCCGTCTTGGCATTGGCATCAGGCACGAGCTGGTTCAGCAAGGTACTCTTGCCCACTCCGCTGTTACCGCTGAAGAGCGTCACCTTGTCGCGCAACAGTTCCTTCAGTGCCTCCACACCCTCGCCATTCTTGGCCGAACAGGGCAAACACTTATATCCCAGACAATCATACAGATAAGAGAGATTCTGCATGTATTGCATCTCCTCGTCATCGAGCAAGTCCACCTTGTTGAAGACGATGGCTACAGGCACACGATAGGCTTCGGTCGAAGCCAGAAAACGGTCGATGAAAGTAGTAGAGGTCTCGGGGTGCGCCACCGTAACAACCAGCACAGCCAGGTCTACATTGGCAGCAATGATATGGCTCTGCTTCGAGAGGTTCGAAGCCTTGCGTATCACATAGTTCTTACGATCCTCAACCCCGTTGATAAGGGCTGTGACGCCATCGGGCTGCAAGGTTATCGTCACCCTGTCGCCTACAGCCACCGGATTGGTGCTGCGTATGCCCTTCAGGCGGAAGTTACCCTTCACCTTACACTCAAAAAGTTGGCCACCGTCCGTACGGACAGTGTACCAACTTCCTGTATTTCTTATGATTAATCCTTTCAACACTATACAGTCATGATTTCCTTCTCCTTGGCAGCATACAGGTCGTCGACCTTCTTGATAAAGCGGTCGTGCATCTTCTGCAGGTCAGCCTCGGCATCCTTCTCCAAGTCTTCCGACAGACCATCCTTGATGGACTTCTTCAGCTTGTCGATGATGTCGCGACGTGCATTACGCACACTCACCTTTGCCTGCTCAGCTTCAGCCTTACACTGCTTGGCCAACTGCTTACGACGCTCCTCGGTCAATGGGGGAATGCCCAGACGGATGATCTCACCATTATTCTCGGGAGTGATGCCCACGCTGCTGTCCAGGATAGCCTTCTCGATAGGACGGAACATATTCTTATCCCAAGGCTTGATGGCGATGGTACGAGCATCGGGGGTAGTAACACTTGCCACATTGTTGATGGGCACCATGCTGCCGTAGCTCTCCACACGCACACCGTCCAGGATCTTCACGTTAGCCTTACCAGCACGGATGTGATCCAAAGCCTCCTCGAGGTACATCACTGCCTCTTCCATTTTCTCCTCAGCTATGCCAAGGAGTTCTTTTACTTCTGCCATAAACTTATGTTTTTACTTAAATTATTCTATTTTCACATTTTCAATGCAACAAAAGTATAAGTTTTAATTGAATTTTGCAAGAAAAAAAGATGAATAACTCATTTTTTTCGTATATTTGCCGCAGAAAAGTGCGAAACAAATGGCAGAATTGAATATTGACAGTCAAATTGACAACCTTTTGCAAGAACTCAAGCCCATCACGCTCGAGGAGATGTCTTCTATACGGTTGATGAATCGCACCGACAAGAAGTTTGTCACCAACAAGGCCAAACTGGCGGAACTGCTCAAGCTGGCTCAAGGCAAATACTATGCGCAGTTTCATGCGGGCAGTCGCATAGCCAGCTACCGCACCACCTATTGGGATACCGACGACCACTTCTACTACCTGCAGCACCACAACGGACGTGCACCACGCCAAAAGGTGAGAGTGCGCACGTATATGGACAGCGGCATCACGTTTCTGGAGGTAAAGACGAAGAACAACCACGGACGTACCAAAAAGAAGCGTGTAGAGGTGCCAGGGCAAGGACTCATCGAAGGGGAGAACGACTTCCTGATGGAGCGAGTGCACCGGCCTGTGAGCGACATACACGAAACGGTGCAGAACAACTTCCACCGCATCACACTGGTCAACTACGGCAAGACGGAACGACTGACGATTGATTTCGACGTGAAGTTCCACAACTACGACACCAACTGCGATGCCACGACGGGCGACCTCGTCATCATCGAGCTGAAGCGCGACGGAAACGTGTACAGCCCCGTACTGGACATTCTGCGCGAATTGCGCATCAAGCCGAGCGGATTCAGCAAATACTGCATCGGCAGCGTCATCACGAACAAGTCGCTCAAGAACAACCTGTTCAAGCCGAAACTGGTTAAGATAGGACGCCTTGTCGGTACACAGCTGGGGTGAGAAAAGGGAGAGAGACACACACAAGAAAATTGTTAAATAGAAAATATAACTAACCTATGAACGAAGAAATTTTAGACAATTCCCTGGATGAGGTCATGGACCTCACAAACGGGATGGAGGAACCCGTCACAACATTCCTCGGACTGGAATGGGGAGACATGCCCGACTTCTACTCATTACTCATCCGCCTTGCCATCAACTTTATCATGGTGGGCATCATCGCACGCTGCTTCTACTACCCCAAGAGCCGTCGTCGCGACTATCTGTTCATCTTCATCATCATGGCCATGAGCATCTTCATGCTTGTCAGCCTCATGGAGGGTTCGAAGATGAAGACGGGCGCCGCCCTTGGCTTGTTTGCCATCTTCGGCATCATACGCTACCGTACCGAGGCCATACCCATTCGCGAGATGACGTACCTCTTCATGCTCGTCTCAACCAGCGTCGTCAATGCCATGGTGGTGAAGATGCACTGGGAGAACATCCTGTCGCTTACCTGCGCCAACCTGTTCTTCATCTTCCTGGCATGGATGTTCGAATCGAGCAAGATTATCAGCTCGAAGTGTTCGAAATATATAAAATATGATAATGTGAACCTCGTTGCACCCGACAAGCGCGACGAGCTGAAGGCCGACCTGGAGAAGCGTACCGGACTGACCATCACACAGATAGAGGTTGGCACCATCGACTTCCTGAAGGACAGTGTCCTCATCCGCATCTTCTACGACGAGCCTATGGACAAGAACAACAGCATGGAGAGTGTTGCTCGTCTGCCACGTAACAAATAAAGAAAAACAATGAAGAAAAACTTGCTTTTAACCCTCTTCGCCGCATTGCCTTTCACAGCTTGGGCTGGCAATGACGGCGACAATGACGACTTCGGCGCATGGATGGAACTGAGTGCAAAGAAGGATTTGCCACACGACCTCAGCGTAGGGGTTGAAGGCGAGTTGCGCATGCATGACAACAGCAGCACCGTCGACCGCTGGTCGCTGGGGGCAAACCTGGGCTACAAGGTGAACAAGTACCTGAAGGTGGGTGTGGGCTACCAGATTCTTGACGATTACACATCCGACAAGATAAGCAAGGAAGAGAGGGACGTGACGACGGGAGAGCTGATGGCCTACCGTTACACGCCCAGCTACTGGACGCCCCGTCACCGCTTCTACACCGAAGCCGTGGGAAGCATCAAGCTGTGGAAGTGGCTGCGCATATCGGTGCGCGAGCGCTACCAGTTCACCCATAAGACGGAGAAGACCATCACCGGCCGATACGACACCGAGGCTCCTGACTGGGAACGCGACCCGGTAAAGGACAAATTCAACGAGTGCAAGAGCCGTCAGGTATTGCGCAGCCGCATCAAGCTGCAGCTGGACAAGAAACACCTGGACTGGTCGCCCTTCGTGGCTGTCGAATTCCATAACAACGTGGCCGTTGGCGAATACATGAGCTTCGACAAACTGCGCACCAGCGTGGGCACAGAGTACAAGATCAACAAGCAGAACGACGTATCACTATCTTATGTCATGACGCTCGACCGCACTGCTCATCCCTACCAGACCATGCACGCCATCTGTGCCAGCTACAGCTACGACTTCTGATAACGTCCACTACACACGAGAACCATTTCACATTTAACTAAAACTCACACGAAAAATCCATTAAACAATGAAAAAACTGATTCTTTCCATCATAGCCGTTTGCATCGCTAATGTTGCTATGGCTCAAGACGAATACAAATACCTCACCGTCGCCACCACTTCGGCCGAGAGCAGCATCGAGCTGGCTACCATCCAGAAGATTACCTTCGACATGACCGAGAACCTCGTTGTGGTAACTACGAGCGAGGGTGTAGTGAAGTTTGCACAGGCCGAGATGCAGAAGATGTTCTTCACCGACGCACCCACGGCCATCGAGTCACTCCCCACCGAGAGCGCCAACCTGAAGGTTGCAAGCAATACGCTCAAGGCCGAGGGCAGAGGTCTGCTGCGCATCTATAGTGCCAACGGCACCCTGCAGCGCATGGCCAACGTGGATGGCAACGCCAACATCAGCCTGAGCAACCTGCCCGCTGGCACATACATCATCAACCTAGGCAAGCAGACCATCAAGGTCAGCAAGTAACAGATGCACAATGCATCGAGCATAATAGAAACAAGAACTATGAAGAAGTACACCTTATTTATATGTACACTCCTGGCGTGTCTTGCCACCCAGGCACAGACCAAGATGCGCATCTGGCAGGCCGGCGAAGACAAAGTTGTCAGCATTGCCGAGGCTGGAGAGATGAAAGTGGATGGTTCGGCCATCAGCATCAAAGGAAAAAGCTACCAGATGTCGGCCATCGACAGCCTCATCATCGTGCCACAGGTGGACATCATCTACAACGAAGGCACTGCCACCGTCAACATCCCCGCTGCAGTGGCCAAGGACGTCACGGCTACCGTCAATGGAGCTCACGTCACCATCAACAACAAGAATGTGAGCAATGAGTGTGAGTTCGTGCTTTCGGGCTCGAGCAGCAACGGCAGCCTGACCTATAACGGCAGTTTCAAGACGACGTTCGTACTGAACGGACTCAGCCTGAAGAGTGCAACAGGTGCTGCTCTCGACATACAATGCGGCAAGCGCGTGGCAATGAATCTGATGCCCGGCACAGCCAATGTACTGGAGGATGGTGCCAGCGGCAGTCAGAAGGCTTGCCTCTACTGCAAGGGACATCTGGAGGTGGAGGGCAGCGGCTCGCTCAGCATCACTGCCAACAAGAGTCACGGCATTGCCACCAAGGAATACCTGCAACTGAAGAAGAGCACCGGCAACATCACCATCGTCAAGAGTGCCAACGATGCCATTCATGCGGGACAATACTTCCAGATGAACGGCGGCACGCTCACCTTCGACGAGAACACCGTGGCCGACGGCATCCAGGTTGACGCTCTGCTGCTGGACGACGATGTGACCATCGACCCCAACGAGGAGTTCAACGGACAGGTCATCATCAAGGGCGGTACCATCAAGGGCGTGATAAAGAACCAGGACTGCAAAGGTATCAAGTGCGACGGTGCCATAACCATCAGCGGCGGCACCATCGACCTCTCTGCCAACGGCAACGGTTCGCGTGGCGTGCAGGCCGACGGTCTTGTCACCATTAACGAGAAGGACAACACCACTCTCATCACCATTCTGGCCAAGGGTGCAAGATGCACACTGCCCGAGTGCGAGGACGATCCTCACCGCTGTGTGGGTATGAAACTGGATGGTGGTCTGCGTGTCGAGGCCGGTACACTAACCGTCACAGCTACAGGTTCGAAGAGCCGCAGCATACAGGTTCCCGTGGGTGGATACACCAAGACGGGCGGAACGGTCAATGCCACTCCTGGCATTACCGAGAAATAAGCAGCCAACCACATAACTCAGTACATCCCACATGTCTACAGCCCTTATCATTCTACACGCCACAGTTGCATTGGTCATTATATTGTCAGTCATCTGGTGTGTGCGACGCATCACCCTGTTGCGTATGACGCGCTGGGACTTGCTGGAGTGCATGTACTCCCCCATCTTCATCATCCGTCCCGACGGAACGGTCCTGTCCTATCGCAACGCGCTGTACAACACCGACAAACCCGAGGTGGCAGCCATGTACGACGAGGAGAAGAACGTGTTCCAATGGGTGGACGAGTCTTCCCGAAGAAAGCTGAAACAAAGCATCGAGACCTTGATGCACACACGCGAGCGTCAGAACGTCAAACTGCTGTTTCAGAACTCTATCGCCAACAACGATGTACAGCTGATCTGGTATGGTCCCAACTCCATAGCGTTCATCATCAACATGCCTGTTGTCAGCCCCAACGAACTGAAACGACTCAAGAGCGAGGCACACCTGCTCAACACCATGCTCGACAACCTGCCCATTGCCACATCGGTTGTCGACGTCCAGCAGCACAACCGTTACATCATTGCCAACAAACAGGTTGAGCCATTCTACGGAACTGCACGTAAGGCATTGCTCGAGCGCGGAGCCAGTGCTATGCCTGCCCACATGCAGCGCCTTATGGCCACCACCGACGAGAAGGCGATTCACAACGGGAAATGCGAGCAAGTTGAGACACTACTCCTTGCCGACGGACAAGAGCACACCATAAGCATCCACAAGCGCCTGGTAAAAGACGCAGCAGGCCAGCCTGCATGGATCGTCACTTCCGTCTCCGACATCAGTCAGCTCATACAGCAGCAGCAAACGATTGACAGCAGTCAGCGCGAGCTGTCGGCAGCACGACAGAAGGTTGAGGAGAGCAACCGTCTCAAGGAGGAATTCCTGCGCAACATGTCGATTGAGATGCGCACGCCGCTCAACGCCATCAATGGATTCTCGGACCTGCTGGTCGAGACCGAGGACCAGGAGATGCGCAACGAACTGGCACGGCTCATCTCCAGCAACTGCAACGTACTCATCACACAGTTCGACGACATGCTGCTCATCAGCAAGATTCAGTCGGGCAACATACGTATCGTTCCACGCGAGATAGACCTCAACCTGCTGATTGAGGAGTGTCTGGGCGAAGCACCATGGTCCGAGAAGCCTCAGCTCAGCTACAGCAAACTGCTGCCCAAGGCATCCTACCGAGCCATGCTCGACCTGGTGCAGGTGCGCATCATCTTGCGTCAGCTCATCAACAATGCCATCAAGTTCACCGACGAAGGCAGCATTGAGATAAAATGCGAAGCTACACCCAACAGCGTACGTTTCACCATTAGCGACACCGGTGTGGGCATAGCACCGGAACACCAGGAGAGCGTCTTCAACCGTTTCGAGAAAGCAGGCTCTCTGCGCCCCGGCGTAGGATTGGGACTCACCATCTGCCGCGCACTCATAGAACTTATGATGGGCGAGATACGCCTCACCTCGGCACCAGGCAAGGGAACCACCGTGACCGTAACCCTTCCAAGCAAGGTGAGAGAGGTTGCAGCCGACGAGTCGGCCACATTCTCGCGACTATGGGACCAGCTGATAACGAGCAAGAATTCCACGAAAAGATAGAACCATCCAAAGAATAAAACTGAGATTCAAAGAATAAAACTGATAAAGATATGAAATTCAATCGCATTCTATTAAAGCTCAGCGGCGAGAGTCTTGCCGGCGAGCAGAAGCAGGGCATCAACGTAGAGCGCCTCAACCAGTATGCAGCACAAATCAAGGAGATAGCCGAGATGGGCGTACAGATAGGCATCGTCATTGGCGGCGGCAACATCTTCCGTGGCTTGAGCGGAGCCGGCAAGGGCTTCGACCGCGTCAAGGGCGACCAGATGGGTATGTGTGCCACCGTCATCAACTCATTGGCACTGAGCAGCGCACTGGGAGCCATCGGACAGAAGAACCGCGTACTCACTGCCATCCGCATGGAGCCTATCGGCGAATTCTATACCAAATGGAAGGCTATCGAGGCTATGGAGAATGGCGAGGTAGTCATCATGAGCGCCGGTACGGGTAGCCCCTACTTCACCACCGATACGGGCAGCAGTCTGCGAGGCATTGAGATTGAGGCTGACGTGATGCTGAAGGGCACACGCGTGGATGGCGTATACACAGCCGATCCCGAGAAGGATCCCACTGCCACCAAGTACCACGACATCACCTATCAGGAGGTAATAGCCAAAGGCCTTAAGGTGATGGACATCACCGCCACCGCCATGTGCATGCAGAACGATCTGCCCATCTACGTCTTCAACATGGACATCCTGGGCAACCTGAAGCGCGTGATGGAAGGCGAGGAGATTGGCACGCTGGTTCACAACTAAAATTGCCGGAGTAAGGTCTGTCGGCTTGACTGCGTTCATAATCTCTCCACCGATTATCAGCAGCAGGCAACCCTGACAAGAAGACCACCCGCAACCTTGCCAGCGATTCGACAAAACGCTTTTTCTACCAAAAAGTTTGGTCAGTTCAGAAAAAGTGTGTACCTTTGCCACCGAAAAAGACAAAGTAATATAAAAGGGTTCCAACCGCAAGAAGTTGGAATTCTTTTCGTTTACTCCGTCTTTCTTCGGAGGGATGCACCTGGCAACACCTCATAACACAAGAGATTATCAACCATTTAGAAAATAAAAACAAACAAGATATGGGTTATATGACACAAAAGGGCTACGACGAACTCGTGGCCAAACTCCAGCACATGGAGAGCGTCGACCGTCCCGCAGCCAGTGCAGCTATTGCAGAAGCACGCGACAAGGGCGATCTGAGTGAGAATGCAGAATACGATGCAGCCAAAGAGTGGCAGAGCAAGCTCGAGGGCATGATATCAAACCTCAAGACAACTATCGCCGAGGCTAAGATCATCGACCCCAGCAAGCTCGACAACGGCACCGTACAGATCCTCACCAAGGTAGAGTTGAAGAACGTAAAGAACAACATGAAGATGGCCTACACCATCGTGAGCGAGACCGAAGCCAACCTGCGCGAGGGCAAGATCAGCGTTGCTACTCCCATCGCCAAGGCTCTGCTGGGCCACAAGGTGGGCGACATCGTAAGCGCCAAGGTTCCCGCAGGAGTCATCGAGCTGGAGGTATTGAGCATCACTTTCGCAGAGTAACATCATGGCAAGCATCTTCAGTCGTATTGTAGCGGGCGAGATACCCAGCTACAAGATTGCCGAGGACGAGAACTACTACGCATTCCTCGACATCAGCCCCTTGCAGAAGGGACACACGCTTTGCATTCCCAAGCGCGAAGTAGACTACATCTTCGACCTCACCGACGAGGAACTGGCCGGACTGCAGGTTTTTGCCAAGAAGGTGGCCATCGCCATCAAGAAGGCCATTCCATGCGTCAAGGTAGGCCAATGCGTTCTGGGCCTCGAGGTGCCACACGCACACATCCACCTCGTTCCCATGCAGAGCGAAGCTGACATGCGCTTTACCAACCCGCATCTCGAACTGACTCCCGAGGAGTTCGTCGAGATTGCAGAAAAAATAAAAAAGGAGCTTTAACGCTCCTTTTTTTGTACCCACACCATTCACCATAATCACACTACTGCGCTTACCATAATCATACTACAGCATTCACCCAATCACGCAGCATAAATAGGCGATAAGATAGCAATCTTACTACGATAAGATAGTAATCTTATTGTGATAAGATAGTAATCTTACTACGATAAGATAGTAATCTTATTGAGACAAGATAGTAATCTTATTGAGACAAGATAGTAATCTTACAGCGATAAGATAGTAATCTTATCAGCTAATCATGCATAAACAATTATAGCATGCCGCTGGGTCACGGCATGCTATCACCTATGTAGAAAAAAGATTTCGACGAGGTATGGATCCTTCGACGTGGAGGTTCCCGATGGCGTTACCGCCTATACAGTGCGCAAAACGCTTACTTTATCAGTTTCGCTTCGTTGCGAAGCCTGCGCATCATGGCCAGGTCGTTTTTAGGGCATATCATCAGTACCCCGTTCTCCTCTGCCACAACAAAATCCTTCAATCCGCTGATTAAAGCCAAATGGCCGTTGGGCAGACGAATGATATTACCCTCCGATTCATGCAGAATACTCTGTGTGCCGAGCAGCAGATTATTGTTCTCATCTCGAGGCACATCCACATGAAGCGAGTTCCACGAACCCACATCAGCCCAGCCGAAGTGAGCCTGCTGCACATAGACATTCTTATTTCCCTCCAACACGCCATAGTCGATATTCAGATTGGGCAGTGAGGCAAAGAACTCGGGCACGTCACGCTTCTCGCAGTTAGCCAACTCGCGTATCATACGAGGCAGCTCCACCTCGTAGGCGGGCACCTGCTTGATGAGCTGGCGCAGCATGACCTGCACATTAAAGACGAAGAGACCGACATTCCACAGGAACTCGCCCGTCTGCATAAACATCTCGGCGTAGCTGCGTTCAGGCTTCTCGGTAAAAGACTTCACACGGAAGAAGCCATCACTCACCGTATCACCCATTTGTATGTAACCATAATCGGTTTCGGGGCGAGTAGGCTTCAAGCCCATAGTGAGCAAGCCGTCGGTATGTGCCACAAAATCCAGTCCGCGCAACACATCCTCCTGGAAGACAGCCTCATCGGTGATGCGTTGGTCGGCAGGCGAGCAGATGACGTTGGCCTGCGCATCGCGCTTGGCTGCAATGATGAGCGAGCCTACAGCCACACTGGCCAGCGTGCCTCGGCGCAAGGGTTCGGCAATGATCTGCGTGCGAGGCACATCAGGCAACTGCTGTTGCACCAAGGGCAGATATTCTTTGCATGTAGAGATGTAAATATGGTCGGGGGCTATAAATTGCAGAAAACGGTCGTACGTTTGTTGCAGCAAAGTGCGGCCTACACCGAATATATCTCGAAACTGCTTTGGACACTCGTCTGAGCTCATAGGCCACAGACGGCTACCCACTCCGCCTGCCAAGATTAGACAATAGTTCTGATTGGTATTGTTCATAGTGTTTCTGAGGCATTAATTTTAATTGATGAGCGAATTTACAAAATCCGCACAACAAAAACAAACTTTTGGAGCGTTTTATGATTTTTTAAGGCCAAAATGCGAAACCGATTTAGCACAACGCAAACCACACCAAGCTACCACAAGAAACACAAAAAAGAGCCATTCGAGTGACAATTGACAAAAACAACCCACCATAAGATGGGTTATAATTTGTCATCACACAAACGGGGGAAATGATGAAACAGCAACCTGAAACACGCTACTTACTTTGCCATCTCGATGCACAGCAAATCCTGCAAATGACGCCCCACGGTAGAGCTGCTGACACTATTCACCAAGATGGAGAAAGCCAGTTCGTGGCCATTGGGAGCCGTGACATAACCCGAGAGAGTAGACACGCCGCTCACGGTTCCGGTCTTGGCACGCACATTGCGGTATGCAGCCGTACCCTTCATTCGGCGTCCTATCGTGCCATCGACACCCGCAATAGGGAGCGACTCATACAGGGGTTCGTATATCTTTTTGTCGTGATAGGCATAGCGGAGGATGGAAGTGAGAGCAGCCGGCGTGGATTTATTGCTGTGCGAGAGTCCGCTACCATCGCTGATGTTGTATTCGTCGGGCGAAGCTCCTGCCCGCTTCACCATGTCACGCACCTGCTGGCAACAGCCGTTGTAGGTCCAGTGGTCGGTATCGCGAAGGTCGCACAGGTTGAGCAGCATCGACTCAGCATAGTAGTTATCGCTGTTCTTCATCATACGACGAAGCATCGAGGTGAGGGAGGTGCCAAGCGACGTGACCAGACGCGCATCGATGTCGCGCGGAGTAGACAAACTGGCATAAGCATTAGGGCTGGAGAAGGCGATGCCGTTGGCACACATAGCCTTATAGAGCAGCGAAGGAAAGCTGCGAGACGGATGCTTCTCCCAGAACCAGCTGCCCGATACCTGCGAGCGTTGCGGTTCGTAACCATAGATGACACCATCGATGGAGTCGACATCCAGCGCCATGAGCTTTCCCACCACATAATCGACAGCATCCTTGCCCAACGTCGGATCGAAACCACCTTGCACATACACATTACCCTTCAGGTAGTTACGCTCCACCTCGGTGACGCCTATGGTGTCGACGTTCACCGTGAAGGTGCCATCGCTTATCATCACCGTGTCACACCGTATCTCATACAGTTTCTTCACATCCGTCATCTCGCGTCCGTCGGTGTAGATGTCGGTTGCAAAGTTATAGTCACTGCCTATTGTTGAGAGTGCGGCGATAGACACAAAAAGCTTCTGGTTACTGGCGGGAATGAACATATCGTGAGCGTTGTGCGAGTAGATGGTGGAGTCGGCAGTAAGGTCGAACACATTGATTCCTACACGATAACCTCGCTTCACGGTTGTCGTGACACGGCGTGCCTTCTTGCCCTTACCCTTCTTGACGGTCTTGGTGGTGTACATGTCACGCTGCAGCACCGAGTCCAGACGGTGGCAGAGATGGTGCACCCAACGCTCCTCGGGCGTCCAGCTGGCTTGTATCTCTTCCTCCGACAACACTATAGTATCCCCGTCGGCCACTTCGACATCGTCCTCTTCGCCCGGCACATCGAAATCGTCCTCCTGAGCGTAAACAAACAAACTACAGCAGCCCAACAGGCAACACAAAAAAAGTCTCTTCAATATATCCATAAATAATACCTATGCTGTTTTTGGGCTGCACCAACAATGCAACCAGACACTTTGCGCATGCAAAGGTAGGTAAAAAACGGCGAACGACAAAAGCATCGGACTTTTTTCCCACCTTTCTTGTCCAATTCAGCGTAAATGCTTAACTTTGCAGCATATTAAGCAACGTAAAGCAACCAAAGTACTTGGTAAGAATCACAGAACAAGCAAGATGGCACAGCATAACAACACCGGATCGCAAGGCGAGGACAGAGCAGCGCAATATCTCATGGACAAAGGCTACCAGATTGTGGCGCGCAACTGGCACAACCGTGGCAGAAAGGAGATTGACATTGTGGCTATTGATGGCGGCACACTGGTATTCGTCGAAGTGAAGACACGTGCCGCCAACAGTCTCACATCGCCCTTCCAGGCCATCACCTGGCAGAAGATGCACCGCCTGACACTTGCTGCCGACTCGTTCATCCGCACCAACCACATCAACATGAATGCACGGTTTGACGTGATTGGCATTACGGGAACAGAAATCGAGCACATCGAGAACGCATTCACGCCAAGTGCCACATTTTATTAATCTCATCGCGAATATGCTTCCCTATACACTTATAGAACTGGAGTCGGTCGACTCGACAAACGATTACCTCAAGAGACACAAGACAGACGAAGAAGCGCCCATCACACTTGTCACGGCCGAGTTTCAGACGGCTGGAAAAGGACAGCGGGGCAACTCGTGGGAGTCGGAGGCTGGCAAGAACGTGGTATACAGTCTGATGGTTCATCCACGCACCATCAAACCGTCGCAGATGTTCTCCATCTCCGAGGTGGCTGCACTGAGTGTGTGCGAGGCACTGAACGAATACCTCAACGCCGAGCAGAAGGAGCAGACAGATGGTGGATTCCGCGTGAAATGGCCCAACGACATCTATTACGGCAACCAGAAAGTGGCTGGCATACTCATCGAGACCGACCTGATGGGCGGACGCATTGACAATGCCATCATCGGCGTGGGCATCAACATCAACCAGCGCGAGTTTGTCAGCGATGCTCCCAACCCCATTTCGCTGTGGCAGATAAAAGGCGAAGAGACCAACCGACAAGAGGTGTTGGAATCTATCATGAAACACTTCACATGCCTATACGAACAACTGGAAAAAGGGGAACTGGACACGCTGCACCAGCATTTCATGCAGCGACTGTACCGTAAGAGCGGCATGCACACCTATCGCGACGAGCAGGGAACCTTCGAGGCCAGCATCGCCGACGTGGAGCTGTCAGGCCATCTCATCCTGAAAGACGTGAGTGGCACACTGCGCAGATACGCCTTCAAGGAAGTAAGCTTCTGCCTGCCCTCACTTACGGAACGTATGTAGCGAAGCCTCCAGACGGCGCATCAAGTCGCGCTTCGAGGTGGAAGGCGAGAACACAAATCCTTCTGCCACCACCAGCTTCTTCGCCTCGGTGTCCACAAAACTGATGGACACAAACGGACCACCCATGGCACCATTGTGCATCTGCCACAAGCCGCGCATCTCTGTCGCCACTCGCGGACTCTCGCTCGTTTGCTCCACACCATTCACATACACTCCCACCTTACGTTCAGCAGCTGTCACGATGGGCACATCCTCCTCCCAGGTGGTCTCCATCCACTGGTCGGGCGTCCGACCGGGAATATTGACCTTCATGACCGAGTCGCGCAAGGTGGCAAGCACCTTGGCGTCAGTGACATTCTCGCCTTCATAGGGCAGCGTGTAGAACACCATGTTGAGCTGTTTCTCGTTGGTACGCGAACTGGCCCAAACGAAATCCTTACCTTTCTTGATATATTGCAGTTCCTCGGGTGCATCGACCGTATAGCCCAACTGCGTCTTCAGTTCCTTGGCAAGACCCTCGGCATGATGGCGTGCCAGCGAGACAGTCTGATTCTTAAGCTGATTGTTCATAAGCAGCTGGCGGACATAGTCGCCATGCTGGGCGAGATACTCCGACAACTTCTCGACCGAAGGAGCCGTAAGGAGCAACTGAAGCTGAGGTCTGGCCCACACATCGTTGGCACTGCCCAATGTCACCTCCTTCGCGTCTTCCTTTATCTTGACCAGCAGTCGGCTATGCATCATCTTCGTTTCCGATTTGTCTATCGACGTACAGATACGCGTGACACGAAAGTAAGGCTCGCTTTGTGGCAAGCCAGGCATGTCACAGGTAAGCAGAGCCTCCAACGAGTCCTTCAAATCGCTCTGCTGGTAAGCATCACCAAGCACCAGCACCACCTCACTGGTTTGGCCGATAGAGGCTGCCGTGGGATGCGCCTTACCACCTTCTTTGGCAGCCTTTGAACAAGATAGCACAACGCTTAGGCTAACAAGCAGCGCAGCGCCAAGAATCTTACGCATTGTTAAAATGTTATTACTCATTACTCATTGTTAATTATTAATTGTCCATTAATTACATTATTGTTCAAGGGTGGGAAACTTTAGTTATTTTACTAAAAATTTGCCGATGGTACCATCCGCCTTTCTGACAAGATTGAAGCCTCGCTGAGGAGCGCCTCGTCTCACACCACCCAGGCTGTACACCTCGTTGACATTTCGTACCGTATCGGTTGTCTGCACAATGACATCGGCGTTCTTATCGAAACTACACTTGCAAGCATTTGCAATCTGTCCGTCCTCCTGATCTATAAGCAAAGCCACCACTTCAATGTTTGACTTACAATCTACATTGGAAGGCAGAGGCAACACGTATTGGTACTCGTAAGTCTGACCTTGATGAATTTCAGATGGGACAGAACCTTTCACGCCCGTAGTACCACCATACACACTGCGTACCACATCGTCGTAGACAAGCGCTATGCGCCTACCCAGCTTCTCATAGCCGTAGAACTCATCGTTGGCATCAGAAAAGTTATTCACCTGTACATAGGGGCCCACGCCATTCTCCAACACCACGTAAGCAATGGCATAAGGCTGTGTGACATCAGAGGCAAACTCGGTGTATGTATTCACCCTCACAGCAGTGGTATCTGCGTCGAGCACAGTCAGCTCTCCCCTGATGTCTGCCAAAGCCAAATTCTTCAATTCCTGTATATGGTTCTCCAACGTCTCAGGATCGCAGTTGAAAATAGTTTGTGTATTGCGATTTACAGCACCTGTGGGTAAGCTTTCACCCAACATATCTATTATTTCCTGCGCATTCTCTACATCTGACATTTCATCTTCTACATGATAGGCCAGACCGATGAAACTGTCGGGATACTTCTCTGCCATCTCCTGCAAGGCCACATATCCACGTATGCACCAGCCACACCAGGTACCGGTCAGTTCCTCCATCACGACTCGGCGAGGGAAGGTTTTTCCATAAACAGTGACAGGGATTAAGATCTCATTGTTGTCTGTTATATCGTCCGCCTTTCCGTTTACGGATTCCACAACGACACGGATAGTATGTTTACCTTCGACTTCGGGTGCCGTGAAGTTAAGTTCGATTGGTGTCAGATCTCCCTTTTCCAGATCGAGCTTGAACTCACGAAATTCGCTAAATTCATTGTCAATGTAGCATGCAAGCTTTACGGATTCTACCTTTTCGGGTGACAGATTCAAAACGTTGGGTTGCACCACAAGGTTAGTCCCCTTGGTGCATTCAAACACCTTATTGCAACTAAGCGATACATCGATTGGCATGTTTTCACCCTCAATATGAGCACGTATACAAAAAGTAGCATCATCGCCCGAATAGAGCCACTCGTCATTATAATAGATATAAGCACCATTAGTACACTCCAGATATGCTGCTGAAAGAGCATAAGTTGCCACATATTCACAGCCGACGTAAAGGTCATCCGTGCCACTGATAACATAGGGGGTTTCCAGTTCGATTACATTCCAGCCAGGCACACCCTCACGAGGAGCCTGCTTGACAAGATTGTCCCCGTCTCCAATACAGATGACAGGCACCAATTCGCTAACCCGTTGTTCATCACAAACCTCGATCTTCGTAATGGTACAGCCTTTATAATGAGCCAGCACAGACTGGGGGATGAGTATAGCACACTTGACATCATATGTATCACCCATATCGTGGCCTGCAGCTACAGAGCCACCACAATACCCCCAAACGACTTCCTGCTTCTGAGCCAGCACGGCCACACTAACAAGAAACACACACAGAAATGACAATAACTTCTTCATATTATTTTTTTAGCGCAAAAACATGCATATTGATAGGCAAAAGCAAAATTACAAAGATTTCCTCAAGCAGCAAAGCTTTCAGTAAGTATTTTCGTGGCGTAACGAAAATCAGACTGACAAGAAACCTCTGCGCAAAAGCAAAGCTGCCAGCACACGACTCTACTTCTCGCGAACGACAATGCGTGTATCGCTGGTGTGAGCACTGAATTCAGGGGCATAAAGGCACTGGATGGTGGTGATGCCTGTGCTGTACACGCCCTCACGCTCGACGAGCCAATCCTCCTCGAGCACATAAGTGCCACGTGGCAGGTAGTCGAAGAAATAGTTGACAGCAGCATCCTTGACAGCACGGTAGTAACCCAATCCGTTGCTCCAACGATAGCCAGAGAGTTGCGATACGGGTTCGGCAGTTGCGGGACGCGGAGCGTGCACAGCCACATACTCGAAATCCTTCTCGGCTGTAACGACGTAGCGCACATGCACACGGTTGCCAGCCAGCAGCGTTATCTGCTTGCCGCTCTGCAAGGTCGACTGCTTACCCACATCCTTTCCCATCTGCAACTCCACCTTCACCTTGAGGTCGCCCTTCTCGGTAGCGGAGATATCAGCGAGAGGAGCCAGATACTGGGCGTAGATGCCGCCCCAACTCTCCTGCTCGCCCGTCTTCTTCACCTCGACGGTAGCCACAGGCCCGTCCACATCAATACGCTCGTGGAAGAATCCGAAGGACGTTCCCTCGCTCTCCACCTTTGTCTTGCGTTTCGACTGAACCAGAGATATCTCGGCATCGCACTCCTGCTGCAACGCATCGTAGTTGTCGTGAAGCAGCATATAGACAGCATTGGCTGAATTGACAGGCGTATCCCATTCCGAGGTGCGCTTCTGGCGAAGCAGATAGCGACGCATGCCGTCAAGCAAAGCCCCGTCCTTGGGCGATACCTGTGCCAAAGCCTCCATCACCTGTACGTGTATGTGCAGTTTGCGGTTGATGCTGCGGTGACTACCCTGTGGGAACTCGAAGTAGGTCAGCCCCTCTTTGTTGGTCACGAGGAACTTCTTCACCGTCTCCAGATAGCGCTCCGAGGCCTTGTCCTTGCCCGCCTTCTTCAGCACGATGGCAGCCAAGGCACGCTCCTCGATATCGAGATTTTCGGGATGCTTGGCCAGCACCTTGAGGAGCGAATCGGCATTATGACGATCTTCCTTATCCATCGTCACGCCACTCTGATAGAGCACGTAGAGATAGCGCAAAGAAGAGAGACCAAGGTAGGTAGGACGATCCTTGCGTATGTAGTTTATCGCACTCTGCAACATAGAGTCGGGCGTCTTGCCCGTCAGCACCTTCAATCGGGTGAGGATGTAAGCCACCTCGCGCGTCATGTAGTAGTTACCCTTCATACCAGGATACCATGAGAAAGAACCGTCGCTGCTCTGCAGTTTGCGTAACTTATCCAGATACTCCTTCTGCAAGCTGTTCTGCGTAGCCTCATCAAAGAGTGTTGACAGACGCTGAATCTTCTCGGTCTCCTGCTCGGCAAGAGCAATCCAGGGCGTCTCCTCCAACAAGATGTTCTTCAGGTCTTCGTTCTGTAGCAACTTGCTCTTGTTCAACGTTCCATTCTTCTTCCAACTCTCAATGGCATCAGCCACCACGGGTGCCTTGTCGGCGATATGGGCCGACAGCGAACCAGCGTAGTAAGCGGTGGCTAGCGAGAGGGCATCGTTATCCTTGGGCCAAGCCAACGAGGGCAATGCCTGTACGGCATACCAAACGGGCTGACTCACGTATTCGATGGTGAGTTGCTTGTTGGTGGCACCCATCACGGCGAACATGCTCGACATGTCCTCCTTGTAGGTTCCTGCCTTGGTGTAGGTCAGAGGCTTGGTCTCGGTAATCCATTCCTTGTTCGAGAGTACAGGCAGATAGCGCTGTTCGCCATCGCTGCAAGTCGAACCTTCGGCAGCCCAGCGCACGATGAGCATCGTGGCATCGCCCGGCACGGTGAAAGGCACGATGAATACCGAGTCGCTCTTGGCCTTGAGGTCGAAGTTGACATTCTTCTTCAGCATCACCTTCTCGGTGGCAGCATCCAGCACGGTCAATACGCCACGTCCCTTCTGTGCCGCCTCACTTATATTAAATAAGGTAGCGGCCAACGTAGCCTTGTCGCCTTGTCGCAGGAAGCGAGGCAGCGAGAGTTGGGCCATGAGGTCCTTCTGTGCCACGACCTTCTCGTCGAGCAGCGTGGTGAGCATATCCTGGGTGTGAGCCAATCCCAGCATTCGCCAGGTGGTAAGACTCTCGGGCAGGGTGAACGACAAGGTCACCTCGCCCTTCTCGTTGGTGCGCAAGGCTGGATAGAAGAAGGCCGTCTCGTTGAAGTTCTCGCGAAGTTGCACGACAGGGTCGCCAGCATTGTTCGATTCGCCTTCCACATTGACAACATCCAAGCCAGCGATGCGTCCTTGCAAAGCCTCATCAGCAGAGTTGGCACCCAGTTCCTCGAAGTCGGACGCTCCTGCACTCTTGGCCGCATAAGACGTCGTACGCTCGTGAACGACCAAAGCCGATTCGCTTCTTGTCGCCATCAATGGAGCAATGCTCCCACCTCCTGCTACAGCATCATCACCGATGAGAGCATACTTCTTGGACGACTTTACTTTACGGAAGTTCTTCACGCTTCCATAGGAATACCAGTCGAACAAGTCACTCTTGAACTTAGCAAAGTCCAGAGTGCGATCATCATATTCTATCAGGCTGAAAGAATTATTGGCATAAGGTGTCCTCTGCGAAATGAGTACACGGTAACTGTTGGGATAGACATGGTAGCCCAACGAATGGTTGTAGAACCAGTTATGCATATAGATGGCATCGAGCGAAGCATCGTAGAGCGATGCCATGAGATTGGCAGAGGCAGGCTTTCCGTCAGGCGTGAGAAGTTGCAACTGCCAGGTCTCCTTCTGTCCGGGCTGCAACTTGTCACGGAAGGTTATCCACTTATGCTTCAATGCCTTGTCGGGCTGAGCAAGGAGAATCTCCACCTTCTGCGCGTGCATCTTCTCATCCTTCACCAGCATCACGTTCACCGACAGTGTCTTGTCGAAACGCTCTTCGTAAGGGATGTCGAAAGTCATGACAGAATCATTGAGGTGAATGAGACGGTCGGTCACCACCTCCTTGTTGCTGCACACCAGGTAGCGCAGATAGACATCCTTGCTGCTGCCAATCTGTATGCGGGCAGGGCTGCTTTCCGACATATTCCTCTCTGGCACATACACCCAAAGCGTAGAATCGGTAGGCAGTTTGGTATCGTGCTGACTGAAGATGACAACCTGACTCTTGTAGCGAGCCGTATCACCCTTCAGCACAGCCTCGAGATGCAGGTCGTAACGGCCCGAGGGAGCATCCTTCATGCTGTTGGGCATGACGCTGCCGCCCGATTTCTCCTTCGTCTCGAAGCACACCTTGCCGCCTTTCTTCAGCATGATGCGCACGTCGCCCTGCACCTCAGTGCCGGTCGATGAAAGCAGCGTCATGTTCCATGGCGAAAGCTTGTCGCGATCCACCATCCTGGGAACGTTGGCGTAGATGGACAGGGGCGAACTGCTCATGTACAGGGAGTGCTGGGCCGTATGCGTCTCGCCCGAAGGACTGACGACATCATAGTGCACGATGAGCGACTTGCCATAGCGCAACTCCGCGATGCTCTGGTTGACGGGTATCGTCACCTTGAAGCGTCCGTTCTCGTCGGTGAGCACGGTATCGGCCTTCTCGTCATAACGGTTGCGACCGCTCTGTCCCAAGCGCCACCAACTGCTTTCCCATCTGTACTGGGCAGCCACGCTAGCACCGCGAACGGGTGCTCCGTTATACATCATTGCACGTCCGGTCAGTGTGATGCTGTCCACTGGCATCTGCACAGCAGGCGCTTCGTCGGTCAGCACTTCGAAGGTGGGACGCTTGTATTCCTCCACTCGGAAATAATGGTTATAACTGCCACTGACAGCAATACGGAACTGACCTGTGACACCCGTTTCGGGCAACGTAAAGTCGGCACTGAACACGCCCATCGAGTCGGTCGTGAGCGACTGTTCATCTATCGCCTTGCCGTTGGCATTGTACAGTGTAACCTTAACCTTCGAGTCAGCCTCCACGTCTTCGTCCCAATCGGACTGATAGACCTTGACGCCGCCCATGTGCACCACCTGTCCGGGACGGTAGATGCTGCGGTCGGTATATACATTTATGCAGGTTCTTATTTCCCGATTGTCGGTGAAGTAAGAAGTGCCATAGTATAATCCGGTTGAAGGCAGCGCCTTGTCGTCGCCGTGCTTCACCGTCACGCTCAAACCCGACCTATGGTCACCCCGCGTGGTCTTGGGCCATACGATATCCCACTTACCCTCGCTGTCGGTCTTGCTCTCCATAACAAGTTCCGTCGGTTTACCTTCTTTTTTATAAACCAACTGCACCTCAGCGCCTTCCACAGGCTTGCCAGTGATAGCATCGTGCACCATGACGCGCTCTATGCCACCGGGGAGCGAGATGTGAGAAGTGACGAGTCGCGACACATAGAAGAAGCGGACAGAAGGTTGAACCTTCTCGGCCAACTTCATGGGCGTACGGCTCTGGGTGATGAGCACATAGTTGCCCACTTCAGGAGCCGTCCAACTGATTGTGTCGTGATGAACTTGCCAAGCCGGATGACCCGTGTAGTGGAGATGTCGCTCATCCACCTTCCTGACATGCTTCAACAGATACTTCAGCGCCTGCTTCTTCTTTCCTATCGAAGCATACTCGTGGTTGTCGAAAGTGTCATCGAGACGATAGAACAGCATGTCGGCATCCTGGATGTTGCGCACATCCATGTACCAGTTGTATGATTTGCCGGGATAAGGCGAATCGGACGACAGTTCGCCATTCAGCAATGGAGCTTGCAACTTCTGTAACTCGTTCTGCAGCCTAGCCTTATATTTATAATGTGAGTATTTCTTCAGACCCTCCACAAGCCATTTCTCCGTCAGCGAATCTGCATGTTCCATTTGGGCCAGACGCAGATAGACCTCGGCGCAGATATCGAGGTCACCAAAGTCATTTATCAGTTGCTTATACGCAGCGCGATGCTTATCGCTGTCGGTCACATACTCGTTGTTGAGCTGCAGCAGCAGGACAGCCTTGCGGTTGCCTTCCTTCTGGTACAGCGCCATCAGGTCCTTCCATGTAGGGATTGGGAAACTGGCCTTGTAGTAGGTGCGGCGCGCCATGCTCCACACCAGCATCAGCATGTCGTTGTTGTAGATAGCGTCGTCGCGCCCCTTGTCCACTAGCGGTGCCCAACTGCTAATCTTCTCCTTATGCAACAGTTCCATATCCGCCAACGCCTCGGAATAACGTCTGCCAGCCATGTTGCGGAAGTCGTCATAGCTCCACGCACGCATCATGGTCGTATCCGAATCGCTCTGATAACGGATGGAGTTGGCTGTATCGGCATAGTGATCATACAGATAGCCCAGCACGGCTCGGCACACAGCCTTTTCGGAAGGACTCGTCAGAGCATCCTTCTGACGTTCCAACTTCACGATACCCGAATACAGACTGTCGGGATGGATGCGTTCCTCTTCCACCATGGCACGAATGAACTTTGCCAGTTCCTTCGAAGACTTGTTGGCAGCCGACATTGTCAGTGAGGCAAAAACGGCAACAATGAGAAATAAGAATCTGCGCATAACGAATGATTGTTTTGTGTGTTAGGAGTTAAAGTAGAATAGAGAGGGAAAGCGTAAACATGAAACAGTACGCCAATCAAAAAAAACATTCCGGAGGCCCTGCCTGGAGCCTCCGGAACAAAACTTTATTTCGTTGGAATCTCCTTCAGCAGAGCCTTGAGGAACACCCAGAACTTAGCCACGCTGGGTATGTTGCAACGCTCGTTGGGAGTGTGGGGCGAACGCAAGGTGGGACCGAAGCTTACGAGGTCCATCTTGGGATAGACACCACCGATGATGCTGCACTCCAAGCCTGCATGGCACACCTGCACCTTGGCATCCTCGCCGAAGAGGTCCTTGTGAACCTTGACCATCGTGGCAGTGATAGCACTGTCGAAGTTGGGCTGCCAAGCACCATACTGACCGCCGTACTCCACCTTCATACCGGCCATCGAGAAGCAGGCCTCCTGCATCTCCTGGATGTACTCCATCATGGTCTCGTTGCTTGAGCGGGCCAGGATCAGTACGTCGGCCTTACCCTCACCGATGGTGATGATGCCGAGGTTCGAACTGGTCTCAACCACACTGGGAATAGAGGGGATGTAGCGCAGTACACCGTCGTGACAAGCGGTAATGGCATTGACCACGTTGTCCTGAATCTCCTGAGGCATGATGCCGGCAGGCAGGTCGCAGGGCTCGCAGGTCAGGGTGATGGCATCCTCCACACCACGGAACTCCTTCTCAAATGTCTCCTTGCAGTAAGCCACGAGGTCCTTCAGGTCGTCGAGGTTCTCGGCGGGAATGGTCAGTACAACCTCGGCCGTACGGGGAATAGCGTTGCGCATGTTGCCACCCTTCCAGCTGGCCAGACAAGCGTCATCGTCCTGGATGGCCTGACGTACTACGCGCGCCATCAGCTTGTTGGCATTGGCACGGCCCTCGCAGATCTCCAAGCCTGAGTGACCGCCCTTCAGGTCCTTCAGGGTAATCTTCACGGCCACGTCACCTGCCTCGGGAGCCAGCTCCTTGTAGCCGATAGAGGCGCTGATGTTCACGCCACCGGCACTACCGATGACGAACTCGCCCATCGTCTCGTTGTCGATATTCAGCAAGATGTCACCCTTCAAGGTGTCGGCTGCCAAGTGGTTCACGCCATACATGCAGGTTTCCTCATCAGCAGTGATAAGAGCCTCCAGAGGTCCGTGCTCCAGGTCGCCCGACTCCATCACAGCCATGATGGCAGCCACACCCATTCCGTCGTCGCTTCCGAGCGTAGTACCCTTGGCCTTCACCCACTCACCGTCAATGTAGGTCTCGATGGGGTCGGTCTCGAAGTTGTGATTGCTCTCGTCCACCTTCTGGGGCACCATGTCCATGTGTGCCTGCAGCACAGCGGTCTGACGGTTTTCATAACCGGGAGTAGCGGGCTTGCGCATCACGATGTTCTCGGCATTGTCCTTGAAGGCCTCAACGCCATGTTCCTTTGCCCAATCGAGCAGGAAGTTCTGTACTTTCTCCAAGTGACCACTGGGACGGGGCACCTGTGTGAGGAGATAAAAATTCTTCCAGATAATCTGGGGATCAAGTTCTTGGATTGTCATTGTATTAAGTTAATTAGTTCTGTTTTTCTTCTTTGTCATGCCCAAGGCAATGCTTGAGTAAACACCCAGCAACGCTACGAGGGCCGTCTGTATGGTGTGCACGATGAGCACGAACACAGCGCCGTCGGTCTGTGCCACACCAAAGAGCACCAACACCGTCTTCACAGCAAAATGCCACGGTCCCGCACCATTGGGAGTGGGCACCAACACGGCAAACGTACCAACCACAAAGGCCACCAATGCCACTTGGAAACCTAGTCCGGCTGTATAGTCGAAGCAGAAGAAGGTGAGGTAGAAATGCAGGAAATAGGCCACCCATATGCCTACCGAATAGAGTAGGAAGAGGCCACGCTGACGGATGTAACGAATACTGAAGAGTCCGTCCTTAAGGTCTTTCAGGATGGCGCGGATGCGACTGAAGAGATTCAACTTGCGCGACACCCACCACGTCATCAAGCCAATGAGCAGTATGCAGGCAATGGTGACAACATAGCCCGTAGCCGTGAACTTACCGAAGATGCCATCGAACGACATGCCTGTCTCGCTGGCAATGCGAGCAAAGACGGGAATCTGCAGCAACACTGTTACGGCACTAAGCACCAGGATGATGATGACATCTATACACCTCTCGGTGACAACCGTGCCCATAGCCCGTGCAAAAGGTACATTATCATAACGCTTCAGCACACCGCAGCGCAGGAATTCGCCCACTCGGGGCACTACCAGCGAACTGCCATAGCTCAGGAAGATAGCATTGACACAGACATGGTTGCGGGTGCGGACACCCAAGGGGTCGATGGCCAACTTCCAACGGTAGCCACGCAAGGCCTCGGCCAACACGCCGAAGGGCAGGGAGAGGAGCATCCACGTCCAATCCATACCATCATTCAGGGCATCGACTATCAACTGCCAGTCCATGCCACGATACATCCACCACAGTATGGCAGCGGATATCATCAACGGAACGATGATTTTTATGGCTGTACTCAAGTACTTTTGCATCCGATTGGCGTAATTATGAATTATGAATTATGAATTATGGATTATTTTCCCTATCTTTGCGCAAATTTACAATAAAAAACTGAAAAGATGAAGCAGGTAAGGCCAAAAAAGTTCCTTGGACAACATTTTTTGACAGATTTAACAATTGCAAGTGCTATTGCCGACACCGTAGATGCCTACCCCGACATTCCCGTTCTGGAGGTAGGACCCGGCATGGGCGTCATGACGCAATTTCTGATTAAGAAACCGCGCCCGCTCAAAGTGGTGGAGATTGATTTCGAATCGGTAGAGTATCTGCGCAAGAATTTTCCCCAGCTGGAGGATAACATCATCGAGGATGACTTCCTGAAGATGCACCTCGACCGCACCTTCCTGCCCACCGACGCCACTACATCTTCTGCCTCAGACGATACACAACATGGCTGCCCCTTCGTTCTCACTGGCAACTACCCCTATAACATCTCCAGCCAGATATTCTTCAAGATGCTTGACAACAAGGACCTCATACCTTGCTGCACAGGTATGATACAAAAGGAAGTGGCGGAGCGCATCACTGCCAAGCCGGGCAACAAGACCTACGGCATCCTCAGCGTGCTCATCCAGGCATGGTACAGCGTAGAGTATCTCTTCACCGTTCACGAGCATGTCTTCAACCCGCCTCCAAAGGTCAAGTCGGCCGTCATACGCATGACACGCAACGACGTCACCTCGCTTGGCTGCGACGAACGCCTCTTCAAGCGCATCGTCAAAACTACCTTCAACCAGCGTCGCAAGACATTGCGCAACAACATCCGTCCCCTGCTGAACGAGATGAACGCACAGCGCGAGCAACAGGGACTTGCGCCCATCGACTACTCTACCCTACTCGCCGACGAACTCTTCAACAAGCGTCCCGAACAACTTTCGGTACAGGACTTCATCGACCTGACGAACCGGGTGGAGACGGTGCTATAAGCAAGGCATACTACCGGTTGGCTTTATGCGCCACATACTGATTGCTAGTCTTGCTTCACATGTTCAAGCACACGCCCCAACTGGTACTCCACGACACCACCGACACATGAAACACCCTTCACTTCGACGAGTGCAGAGTCACGATTCTTGTGATACCCTACATAGAACCTGATGACATCGTAGGGACGCAAGTACCTTTTACCGTCGACGGGATCGAGGTAGGTGTATTTGTTGAGTGTCGTCTGCTTCAGTTCACGAAATTCGCTGGTCTTCTCTCCGCTCATTATCTCATTAAAGAAACCTTCTTTAATATTGAGCGTGAGTACCTTCAACCCTTCCGTATTAAACACCGTATTATTCCTTGCAATCCGTTTTTCCAAGCATTGCAGAGCGGGATTGTAAGTATACTGCGTGATGCTTCCTTCCACAATCTTCTGCACTACCAAATTAATGATTTCCAACGGCACCACATACCATTCAGAGGGAACATGAAGGTTGCCTTCGTCATCGTACACCTTTACCTGGAATTGTACAGCACTGAAGACCTGGTGGAGTATCGTCTCGAAGATGTGCGAGTTCATATTCACAATCTCGAATGTCTCTACTATCTGAACCGGCGCCATTAGATACGTAGGTTCTTTGACGGCGTTCTTGGTACGCTCCTCTACAGAGTCTGTAGTAAAACCTATCTTGTAGAGGTCTTGCACACTGGCAATCTCTGGGTCGGACGAAAGAGATTTCAAGATGTAGACATAACCAGCCGAGCGGTCACCCTCATTCAACGTCTGGTTGACAAAGGCATTGTCGATGTTCTCCTGCAATTCTGCCACGCCATAGCCGTTCTGCAAGACATTTCGTCGCAACGTTTCGAGGAGGATGTCCGATTCAGTACCATTCTCATAGATACATCTAGTACGGCCATCTGCCATTCCATTGCGTGCTCGCCTTCTGTCAAAGACAGAATGCAGATAGACCAACATGCCATCCACCACGTAATATTGTCCAGCCTCTAAATTCGCACTCTTAGAGGTACGTATCAAGGTACGTTTCCCTTCTTTCAATTCACGTTGTACCTGTTCAAAAAGAGGTTTGTAAAGAAGGAAATCTTCACATTGTTTCCTTTGTGCATAATGGTCGGGCTGTATTCGCCTGCCCTCCATCACTCTTTTCATGTCGGCGGGGAGGTTGAAAAGCGTCAGCTCCTTGTCGCTGACGTCCAGCAACGGGTCGCTGAAGAAGTCGTTCAGTTCCTTATCTATATCCATAGTCCTTGCTCTTTAAGTGTGCGCAGCGAAACGGCCAGCAGTTTCTCCTTGATGTTGGATGCCGAAGCCTGTGGTTCGCGTCCGTTGTCAGCTAACCATTGGTGCAGTTCGTCTATCTTTCTCTGCGTGCGGTCGTCTGCCGTCACGGCCGCTGCCTTCGGTTTCACACCATCCAGCAGCGGATCATCAAATAGTTCTAATAGTTCTTGTGGCCACTCCATAGTTGATTAGTCGTTTAGGAAATTGGTCGTTTGGTCGTTTTGGACCGCGCAGCCAATTATGAATTATGAATTGTGAATTATGAATTATGAATTGTACTCCAGCCCCATCATCCTCCTTATCTTCAGATTCTTGATGATGGTATATGCCTGTCCAAGTTCGCGCTCCTGCAGGTTTGAGGCGTCGGGCAAAGGTAGTTGTCCGTCATGCTCGGCCACCCATTGCTTGAGCGGTCCCTTGAAGAGTCGGATGGCATCTTCGGTCGTCATATCGAACTTCTGCTCCGCTATCGTGTCCTGGATGATCTTCAGTGTCTCTGCATCTACATTCTTCGACACTATCTCGTATGCTTTCTGGTAGGGGTTGATGGTGTCGATGAGGTTGATGGAGAGCTTGTCGATGTTGATGAACTTGTTGGCCAACTTGATCAGACGGTTGCCCTCCGATGACTGCTCGTCGCCCTCGCGCGGCTGAATCATACCCGGCGTGATGTCGACGGGGTTGCCCTGGTCGTCGGTGATGTTGTTGCCCTTCACCAGCGTGTTGAGCAGGAAGTGCTGGCGCACCTCCTCCACCTCCTCGGGTGTCAGTTCCGGGTAACGCTTCATGATGACCTTCGGGATGATGTTCTGCGTGATGTTCTCGGCCGTGGTGCTACCGCTGACGGCACGCACCATCATCTCGTCCTGCAGCACGGCCGCCTGAAGGTCGTCCAACTGCTGCTGGATAATCATCTTCGTCTTCTCTGTCGAGAGTGGCTTTAGGCCTTCTACAACAATCGTGTTTACCAGCGGGTTATCCTTGTCGTCGTCATCATCGTCCTTAGCCGTCTTGAACCTCCAGCTTGGAGCCATCACCTGCTCCATCAAGAGGCTGGCCGTGATGGCCTTCAGGAAATCGTTCACAGCCACCTTCACATCCGCCTGCTCGGCGTCGGGCATGGCAATCATATTGACGAAGCGGGCCGTATCCTTGCCCTCGCTGTCGCGTGTGCAGCGACCGATGATCTGTACCACCTCGGTCAGCGAACCGCGCACTCCGATGGTCAAACACATCTCGCACCATGCCCAGTCGAAGCCTTCCTTGGCCGTGCCCAGGGCGATGATGATGTCCATATCGTCGGCCGACTTCATGTTCTGCAGATAGGCCTGAATGCGGGTACGCTCGTTGATGTCGTCTTCCACCAAGTCGGCCACCTTGAGCAAACGACCGTCGGGGGTACGCACCTTATGGACGCACGTCTGATAGTCCTTCTCCACGTCCTCGCCTATGCGCTTCATTATCTCGGCCACCTCTTCGTACTTCGATCCGCTCGAGGCACGCGAGTTGACGCTCGGAATGTGGATGATGGTCTTACGGTGTGTGTCCAGTATCTCGCCGATATGCTCCACGTACGAGCCGTGGTAGAAGTGGTAGCCCAGCACCAAGTTCTTCAGGTGGCGGTAACCATTGAGCTGCTGGTAGTAGTTGTAGGTCACGGGGTAGAACTTCGCCTCGTCCTCGGCACGCAGTACGGGCACACCGTCGCCACGGAAGTAGCTGCCCGTCATGGCCACGATGTGACCTGTAGAGTTGTTGATTACTCGACGCACGATGTCACCCAACCCGCTGTCGGCATCGGCACTGGTGTGGTGAAACTCGTCGATGGCTAGCAGACAGTCGTTGAACTCCTCGTCGTGCAGTTCCTTCATGCCGTTGCGCAGGGTGGCGTGGGCGCACACCAGCACCTGTGCCTTGTTCTGTCCGCGAAAGAACTCCACGAAGCGTCCCGCCTTGTCCTGCTCGTTGCCGCCCACGTCGCACAGGTTGAAGTAGGGAGCCACCTTCCAGTCGGCAAAGAAGCCGAACTTCTTCAGTTCGGTGTTGGCGAAGGAGCGGCCGATGCTCTTCTCCGGCACGGCCACCACCACCTTCCGTACGCCCTGGTGTTCCAGCTTGTCCAGAGCGACGAACATTAGGGCACGACTCTTGCCACTGGCGGGCGGTGCCTTGATGAGCAGGTATTTCTTGTTACGCGCTTCATAGGCCAGGGCTTGCATCTCGCGCATGCCAAGGCTGTTCGTGGTGCTGCTCTGCCCCGTCTGGGCATAGCTGATGTTTACAATGTTTTTCGCGTCCATAGATATGCAAGTTTAGGACGCTCAGTGAAATGTGGGGGAAAATCTTAACGCTTTGTTTGCCGTGTAAAGATAAGGTTTAGAAAATGGATTTCCTCATCGTTAAACCAATAGCGGACAATCACCAATGGATGCGCGACAAACTCGGCATAACATCTCGTACTAGTCTTTTTTACACACTTTCCAATTGTCGGTATCGTAGCCAAAACCTCGTATGTATGAGTCGTATCGTTAACAAACGTAGTAGAATAAGAATAACCACAATTGATGCAATACCACGCAGCAACCTTTCGGAAAGCGTTTTCTGCCTTCTCGTGAATGATTATCTTACGCCGAGCCATGCCTCACGATCTGATTTGATTACATCTTCGGGAACAATGGGGTTCTGTTCATCCGTTTCGTTGAGCCAATCATCTTTCAGGTCTTCCTCATTGTAGGGAAAAGGCTGATTCATCATAAAACCATGCTCTTCCAAATAGGTCACGGTCGTTGGGTGAAGATTCTCTCTTAGATACTTTACCTTCTCATCAACTGACGATTCCAAATATCTTAAGTCAATCGCAGCTTCACCTACCATCATGGGCTGTTCTTGGTTTATTTGATAGTCTTTAGACATTTTTACAAATATTTGGCAAACATCTTGCTTGCATTAACCTTAGACGTGTGTAGAAAAGCCTCACGTTCTTCGTCCTCTGTCCAGTCTTCACTTGACTGCATCGTTTCCGAGACTTCAAAGGCTCCACTCTTGCGAATCATTTCATGTGCGAATTCTGCCATACCCTCAGCTTGCCAAGTTGAAGTTCACATAATTCACCATATGAGCAGCATTATACGTGCATTCCTGAAGCAGGAAGTTGCCCAAGCCAATATTCTCTGCACCAAAAGCATAGGCATCCTTCTTGGAGTCAAATGCTGAGACCTCCAGATCTTCAGAAATAACAAGGAATTTGCCTTCGTACTTCTTTAGGAAATCTGCCTCGTGATCAAGGTAGAACAGATATTGTTTCTCCAGTTCAAGCATAGTCGAATACTGTTAGATGTGATACTTTCTGCAAAAGTACGACTTTATCTTGAAACCTCCAAATTCTTTCCCACAAAACTTCAGAGAGCGAGAAGGGGACGCTCAGTGAAATATAGGGGAAGAATTAACCTTTCAGGTCTTCAATGTCATACGGCTTTGTCAGGAGAGTGTCGTTGTGATGATCGCCTTCATAATGTGCATCACGAACTATAGCTACATACTTATCTCCGATTTGCTCTATCGTCAACGCAAAATACCAATGCTTATAATACAACTGCCTCCAATCTCTGTCTAACCATGGAATAAACGTTGAGCGACGGATATCCTCCAGCTCAACTTCTTCGTGTACAATTGCAGCAACTTCCGCGATATTTTTTCGAAGCTGTTTGTACGTATATTCTTTACGTTCAGGATAGAACCTTCTGTATTCTCGATAGAGGTTTGTGTATTTCCCTACAATAATCTGTCTAAGTCCTAACGACTTAGGCACTCTTACTGCCAACTTCATACTCTGCCTCTATCTTAGAGATGTTTTCGTCAAAAGATTCCAGACACTCGTTAACGAAGTTTGTGTCCTCAAACTCCATATCGTCGTATTTCTTCTTGTCGTCTTCCATTATAGTAGGCTTTTGGTAAACTTTTTGCAAAAGTACGACTTTATCTTGAAACCTCCAAATTCTTTCCCACAAAATTTCAAAGAGCGATTGTTGTTGTTTTGTTTATTAGTTAATAAAGTTTCCCACCCTTGTAACATCCAGTGTTTTAGCAGTGATGTCATTCCGACGTTAGGAGGAATCTCCGCCCAATCCTGCATGCTATTGTGAGTCCTCATTGGACTTTGTGAGACGTCGCAAAGTAGGGATTCCTCGCTTTGCTCGGAATGACAGGTCCCTTAGAGGTGGAAAACTCCAATTAGTTACTTGTCCTTGCTGGTCATCTTCTCGTAGAGTTTGAAGAGGCATTCCAGGCGGGCTTCGTCAGAGGCGAAGGGGGCACCCGGGTAGCACGACTCTACGATGGTGTCCAGCCGTTGGTGAGCCTCGCGAAGGTCGTCGGGCATGGTGTCGGGGTCGTAGAGGTCGGCCAACGTCTTGCCCATAGTAAGATAAGGTTCGCGCGTGAGGAGGATGTCGGTGGCTGCTTCCTCAATCTCCGCTTTCTTCGTGTCGCCGATGGCGGGGAAGGGGAAGGTGTTGTAGCAGAGGCCTGCCGAATAGCGATAGTCGGTTTTGAGTCTTCCGCCTACAGCACGCACCCAATCCATGTGGATGCGAGAAGTGAGGATGCCGAAGAGCCACAAGGGAGCATCGTAGATGGCAAAGGCAGAATTGGAAATAACGTCCTCGGCATTCAAATAGCCGATGGGGATGTATGGGCGACGTTCGGAAGAAGTAGACGGAACGATGACCTTAGATGAATATTTATTTCTTATTTCTCCAAATAAGTAAGGATATTTTGCCATTTCTCTTGTCTGTTCTTTAGAACTTTTTAAACGTATATCCTGCACTTTTTGAAATCGAGAAACAAATGGAGGGATAGAATATGCAATATCTCTATCCTTTTCCTCTATCCATATACAATAACGCGTCTCATCTTTGATGAATTCGCTTGATCCATAGAATCTTTTAATAAACTGATGACTTTGTGGATAAAGCTCTAATATTTCCACCTTTTCTTGATCTGTTAGTAGCAGATTTCCGTCATCTGTAGGTTGTGAGCCTTTTGACATAGTTGGAATAGAACAAATAGGAGTGTTGCTATTCTGCACAATGCAAGACTTGGCACTAATCAGATATGGGTTAATTTCTTCACACTTCTTTGCATTTGCATTAGTAAATAGTGTACAACTATCTTTCTTTGCATCCAACCCAACAATAACACACGTTACTCCTGCGTTGTATTTCGCGTTATTTACCCACTTGAATGATGTATATGCAAAACATATTCTCAAGCCAAGAGCAAATAACGGTGGCCATAATAGTGCAACCTGTTCACCTTGGCATATAGAGTTGGTAGAAACAAAAGCGAATCGATTGTTCTGCTCCCTCTGAATAAATTGGCCTGCTTTGAAGAACCAACAGCAAATGTAATCTATTTTTTTGCTTTCTACAATTCCCTTAAAGATGTATTCAATATCAGCTTTTTGTCTTTCATCTTGCAGGACGTATCCCAAATACGGAGGATTACCAAACACGAACACCTCTTCGTCCGTCGTGTGCGGACACACTTCGTTCCAATCTACTCGGCAGGCATTGCCGCAACGGATATTGTGAATATCCTGTAACGGTAGAGCATCAATGTCAACGCCAAACTCGCTCGTGAACTTCTTGTTCATTTGGTGCTGTGCAAGCCATAGCGACAGCATGGCCACCTCGTGCGGAAAGTCAAGCAATTCAATGCCGTAGAACTGCTCTATCCTTATCTTTGAACCGGCATTGAAGTTGAGGAAATATTCCAGTTGGATGCGTTGCTGTAGCTTCAGGATATCCATCTCAAGTATGCGCAGCATCTTGTAGGTGATAATGAGGAAGTTGCCGCTTCCGCAGGCAGGGTCGAAGAACTTCATGCGCGACATCCTCTCCAAGAGGTTGTTGCACTTGTCGCTATGGATGGAGCGTTGGCGATTCACCTGTTTGGTATTGAGTACACCCAGCGTTTCTTGTTCGCAGACCTTGCGCCACGATTCCTCAATGGCCGTCAGTTCGCCACGCAACTCCTCCAGGAACAGCGGGTTGATGACCTTCATGATGTTGGGTACCGAGGTGTAGTGCATGCCCTGGTTGGCGCGTACGTCGGGGTTGACCACGGCCTGAATCATGGAGCCAAAGATGTCGGGGTTGATATCCTGCCAGTCCAGTTCGCCACTCTCGATGATGATTTGGCGCGCACGCATGCTCAGCTCGGGGATGTAGATGCCACGCTCGAAGAGGCCACCACCCACGTAGGCAAAGTTGCGCTGGCAGTAGGTCTTGATACTGCCGTCAGGGATGGGCTTGCCACCCATGAAGCGGAACATCTGTTCTAGTACGTCCTTCAGCGAACGGCCGTCGAGCGCAAAGGTCTCGATGGCGTGGGTGAAGACGTTGGAGGCGAAGATACCCGTGTCCTCGGCAAAGAAGCAGAAGAGCAGGCGGGCGATGAAGGTGTTGAGGTCGTGCAGGTCGCTGTCCGAGGTGAACTCGTTGTAGGCACGTATCTCGTCGTGCAACTTGGCCAACTTCTCAGCCGCTTTGATGTCGGCCGGCGACTCCTCCACGTATTCGATGCGCTCCACTCCGGCCAAGGGGTAGAAGAACTCGAAGTCGCAGTAGAGGCGGCCGACCTGCTGCTCGAACGTCTCGCGCTGACGCAGGTCGTAGGCACGGATGGTAGTGCCGTCCGAGACCGCAATGATCTTGGGGGCAGCCTTCAGCACCTGTGCGTCCCGTTTCAGTTCCTCCAGCTCGGAGGCAAAGCGGAGCGTCGTGCTGGCCTTGTAGCACAGGAGGCCCTTGACGAGCAGTCCGTCGAACGTCTTGATGACGCCCTTGCCCTCGCGGTAGCGTTTCAACTCGCTTTCCGGCTTGCCGAAGGCATAGAGCAGTCGGTAGCCCACGTCGTGTTTGTCTACAGTATTGTCTTTGAGGATGCGCAGTCGCTCCTCAATCTCCTTGTAGGAGAGTTGTACCTTTTTAGCCATAGTACACCCATAGGTTAACTGTGTGTGCGCTGACTATGGTCCTCGCTCCTACGGGTGACGCTCAAATACCAAGAAAGGAAGGGATAAGAAAAAGGTGCAGCCACCTCTGCTTATCTCTTCCTTTGGGTATTTGGCGTAACCCGTACAACGAAGACAAGCTCAGTGCCCACACCCTATGGGTGCAGGCGTCGAACTTATCCTTATTCGCTGTACTTCTTTCTTAAATCGCCAAATTTTAGAGGAAGCCTCGAATAAGTTAGCAACGCTAACAATTGTTTATCAAAAAGTTATATCACTCCATCGCCCTCCCCTACACCGCCTCGCTCGGCAGCATCAACAGACAGGAACGCGTGCGACAACGCAAAAGTACAAAAAAGGATAAAAAAAAGCAAATACTCTTGAAAGAATTTGTAACTGAATTCTCATTTTACGAATATCTGGGGGCGTTTGGTTTGGTCACTTTTGGCATAACACATAACGAATTTGCGCTATTGTACTGTTGAATCACATAAATTTCCATTTCACTTGCACTCTTGCACCAACACCGCCTAACACACTATCATTCTGCACGTTTAACCAGTGCAAGACCCTCACTTCGCTTCCACTGGTCTTCCACTAACATCGTGCAGCACAATTGCCCGACTCGCCTAGCGGCATTTTTTCATTTCCCTAGCACCTTTTGTGCGGTACACGCACGGTGTACCCTACGGTACATGCATGGTGTACCCTGCGGTACATGCAGCGTGAACCTTGTGGTACATGCAGCGTGAACCATATAAAAGGTGCAAAGAGAATTTTGAAATGTACGCATGGAGATGCAGAATCATCGTGCATGTGTAAAGTAAGAATGCCCCACATTTAGTGCAAGACCAGTGCAAGACTAGTGGTCTGTAAAGTCTAAAAGTTGACAATAGGATATAGATGCTTTAGCTTGATTCTGGCATCGTCTGTCGTGAACTGCCAGTCCACTCCCTTCTG
>JAGHUS010000096.1 GCA_018064685.1 Bacteroidales bacterium
ATCGTGCAGCACAATTGCCCGACTCGCCTGGCGGCATTTTTTCATTTCCCCGGCACTTTCTGTACGGTACACGCACGGTGTACCCTGCGGTACACGCACGGTGTACCCTGCGGTACATGCACGGTGTACCTTGTGGTACATGCTGCGTGTACCACATAAAAGGTGCAAGGGAGATCTTGAAATATATGCACAGAGATGCAGAAACATCGTACATGTGTAAAGATAGAATGCCCCCACATTTAGTGCAAGACCAGTGCAAGACTCATGCACCTTGTAACGCAATATAATTCTGCACAATACAAGGCTAGTGCAAGCAGTGCATGTGGTTTTCAAATCTTGTCATGGAGTACAAATAAAAAGGCAAAATATCATTCTGTGCCTAATCGTATATTGTTTCCTACGTAAAAATCAAAGGCCTCGTTCTTTGCCCACAACCGCATGAGCGTGCTGACGATGCTGTTATACTTGTACTTTTGAACTTTGGGGATAAAGTAGAAAAGTTCTAAGGAGCCAGCACAGGGCGGACGCTTCGACCGCAGTAGCGACTGGTGATGGACCTGCCCACATCGCCCGAATAGAAGCCAAGGATGTACGCCAAGTGGCCGTAACTCGTAAAGAGCGTACGCGACCAGTAGTCACCGCTCGCACCGAAACTGTCGGAACTACTGTCATTGCGGCCGCCCGCAGCGGGCAAGAATAGAGAACTACCATTGGGACCGACCACCTTACAGCCGTTGTGACCACCCATCGACGTCCATGTCCACGTACACTTCTCACGCAACTCATCTTGCTGAGCTTTTGATGGCATGCGCCAACCAGTGCCCCAGTTCACGTAGGCTGCGTCGTCGCTCAGATCGAGCTCCTTCTTGCCATCCACATTACCGTACTTGCTGTCTGTCACGTACTTCGAGAACTTAACGTTGTCGCCGCTATCCCCTGTCGTCCAGTACCTCAGGTTGCTCCAGTCGTAGCTGCTCTTCGTACTCGTCTCGCCCCAAGCATAGTAGTTACCGTAGTCGCTGGACGAAGAGGCTCCCACGTTCATCGTCGCCCACTTGGTGCCAGAAGGAAGGCCAAGGTCGACCCACTCGTGACCGCGATGGGTACCGGTAGTGGTTGCAACAGGCCTTGAGGGTTCTGGCTTTTTCTCTAAAGTAAAACGACAAGAAGTATTCTGCCTATTTACCGTTATACTACCAGTATAATCATTATACCCACTTGCTGTGACACTAACACTATGATTACCCGTCTTCAGGAAGCGAGTGCCACTGGCCGTACCATTTGCTGTACCATCAATATAGAGGCTAGCAGATGACACATTGCAGCTGAAGGTAACATCGTATCCTGCTGCCTCGGGTGCTGGGTGGTTGCCACCTGATTGTGCTCTCGAGCTGCTACTCCCCTGAGACCTTGAGCCACTACTCCCTTGCGTCTTCTTCTTGTTGCTGTTCGAGTCAGTTTTCTGATCCTGTTTGTCCTGTCCGCCCGTCGAACCCTCCGTCTTAGGTTTCTTACGCGTAATAGTTCCCTGTGTCTTACCATTCTGCCCCATCACTCCGAGGCTGAACACACACAATAATAGAAATAGAATTTTTGATTTCATAATATGCTGATTTTATTTATTTCCACTCACTCGAAATCCACCATATCACCATCCACGTCGTCCACAATGTTCATATCCTCGTCGGCGGCAAATGGCTCGTCGACGTCGGGCGCCATGGCCACGAGTGAGGTGTCGGTATCGGCGGCTATAGGGTGTGCAATGTCCAGTTCAATGACATGGGCATCAGTGTCGTCGGTAGGCAAGAGTTGCACGTCGGAAAGGGAGTCGTCGACGAGAGGCTGAAGATCGACCACATCGGGCAGACTGAAGTCCATACTGAGCAGTTCGTCGGGCACGATGGCATCCAGGTCGGCCAAAGCCTCTACCTCGTCGTCCACCGCCATGGCATCGCCCAGCAGGTCCGACAAAGCGGCATAGCCGTCGATGGCATCCGCCACACGCTGCATCTCGTCCGCGGCAAGATTGCCATCCAGGAACGCTGCAAACTGCTCCACGCTGATATCACCTATGTTGTTCATCTTCTCTCCTCCTTTCGCAAGGCAACAAGGAATTGCTCCTTGGCCAGTTTATGTTTATTGTAATAGTTTGCCATGCTCATGCCCATTGCCTCGGCCGTCTCCTCGTTGCTGAGGTTGTCCAGGTAGCGCAGGCGAATGAGGGTGCGGTAACGCTCGTTGGGCATCGTGGCGATGACGGCCTCGAGGTCGCTATGCTCGATGCTGGCCGAGTCCATGGTTGTAGAGTACAAATTATCGAGAAATCTATCACCGAAGTCATCATTTTCTTCGTCATGGCTGTGCACCTCGACAATGGGTATGCGCTCGCGACGCCGGTAACGATGGTAGCAGTGGAAGAGGCAAGCGGACTTGAGCCAACTGGCCAGACTGCTCTCGCCACGGAAGTTCTGCAACTGACAATACCCCGTCTCGCGGCTGGGCGTAAGGATGAGCATGTATATCTCGTCGATGAACTCGCGCACCGAACAGCAGTCGGTGAAGTAATTGTCGTAGACTGACTTGAAGAGCGGGTAGCACCGAACGTAAAGAAACTCGCGCGTGACACGCCCATCCCTCTTCAGGATGGCCTGTGCCACGAGCAAGTCATCGGTATAAGTCTGAAGTGTATCCATAATCGTTGCAAAGTTAGTAAAAACTTATCATAGCAACAAATATGCACAAAACATTTTTCCATTTCACGACAATAAAGAAAGTGAATCAGGGGGAGCAGACCCCCTGATTCAAAGACACGCAGTACAAATCAGTTGTGAGGATGGCTCATATACAGCTCGAGATAGTGCCAATTCTTAGACTCCTCTTCCTCAGTATAAATATGATGATGGTGCCTATAGACATCGTGACAGTTGATGCAGGTGTCTAGTCGAGTAGGTTCGTAGCCCTTGGGACCCACGATGGTGTAACGGCAATCGGGATTTGTAGGACATTCACCGCAAGTGTCGGTATACTCATAAACGCCTCGTGCTGTCTGCACAGTCAGATTGATGCTGGGCGATTGGAAATATTCTTGTAAAAGAACAAGACCTGCAACAGGAGTAGATACCAGAATGCATACCAACACACCGAGCATAAGTCGATAGAATAAATAAAGTGCTGCACAAGTATTGTTAAATAAATTTCTCCAAAATGCTATATGTCTCATAGTTGTAAAATTAAAAGTTAAGTTACTGAAAAAATTACTTTTATAGTTATTGATATTTAGTCAGTTCGATAAGATAGGAATCAATCACGGATATAGCGTGATGCATCATCACCTCGTCGGCAGGTATAGTCCCATTATGAAAAATGCTTCTCAGTTCAGCTACAGTGTTCATATCGGGCTTCAGCTCTTCGCACAGACACTTGGCATCCAGAAGATTCTGTCTGGCCAGACGATACGAACCTAAGCAGAAAAAGGCTATGCCATTAATAAGCAAGCAGGACATTCGAACGCCGGGAGCGATAAGGCGGTCACCATCACACAGCGCATTCATGGTCTTGGCTAGCGGCCCTATCTGCGACGTATCGTCATCGATCAGTTTCTGATTTATTATGCCACTATAGAGCACTGCCATGCTGCCTGCACTAAAGCCAAAGTTGTAAGCATTGATCGTAACGTATTGCTCATATCCGCGCAGGCACTCCTCAGCATGTTCAGAACGGCAGTAAACCATCGAACGAATATGAGAGATAATCGACATGAGGGGACTGTTAGCTCCATAGAGGCGATAAGAGGCAAGCTCTGCTTCGTCAAGGTATTTAAGTGCCACATTCTCCACGTTCTGATTGTGCAGCGCACGAATTATCTTCAGCCAGATGCGATGATGAGAACGCTTAGATATATGGTCAAGGCACTTCATATACTGCTTTGAAGCAGCCATATCGTTGGCCATTGCCAGAAGAAAACTGAGTAGGATGCATGCGTCGACGTAGCTACGTGCACGGCCTTCGGCAATACCCTGATTATAGGCTCGATAGGCCATTGCAATGGCCTTGCCCAGATAGCCCAGGTTGTAAAGCATCCAGGCACGAGCCGACATCAAGGCTGCATCCTGTCGGCCCAGCAACGCCTCGGCACGGTTGAAACAGTCTTCGCAGGCTTCATAACGAAAATTCTCGCACAGCAACTGCCCTTTCAGTCTGAGTGCCTCGGCCAGAGAGGGGGTGTCGCCCAACTCCTCGACGAACGATAACAAACGAAAGTCGAGTCGATCCTCGAGACAATGGACAAGCTCCCGACCTTTCTTCTGTAAAGACATTTCGTACAGAGGCACGAAAGTCACCACTGCCTTGGCAAAGATTGGAACCAACGAGGGATGCGCCGTTATCAGTGCGCGTTCTTCGAGCAGATAGTCGAGAAAAAGACGTGCTGGCACTTCGTAGCCATCGTTCTGGCGATTTATCATTTGACGAACCAAGGACGACAGAACCAGTTGAGCGGTATGTGCGTCTAGACCGACAGACTGCGAGGTGAAATCGGTAGGACGTACATGACACGTTACTGTTTCGTACCCGACAGTTACCCAGCCCATGGCATCGAAAGCGCCAATCTTCTCAACTACTGTCTTTCGATTATGGTAATGGATGGTACGAAAGAAGTTCTCGAGAGAAATGCTTTCGCACGCAAGAATGGACAGTAAGTAAAGGATGCGAGCCTCTTCCTTGAAGAGGCAGTTTAACAATTCGAGGTTTGCAACAGAATTTGTTTTCATACATTTCTCCTTTCTTTTCAGTTAAACAATGGGAACTATATATGATTTGACCTAGGGTGTCATTCCGACGTAGGAGGAATCCCAGTCCAACAAGGACTCACAATAGCAGGATTGGACTGAGATCCCTC
>JAGHUS010000061.1 GCA_018064685.1 Bacteroidales bacterium
AGGAGCTGCAGCGGTTTCTCGTCCATGCATACAACCGGATAGCGTTCGTCATACGGGCGGCTGTACACTTCGAGCACATCCTCCATACAGGCGGCAAAGTCTGCGCTCTGCTCCTTGGGGATGCACCTTTCCTCGACAAGATGCGGCTTCAGGCCATTAAGGATATACGAGCATATGTGGATGTACAGTCATATGCTCATTCCGTGTCACTTTAGTCGCCCGACAATGCACCGGTGACAGGAAAGCGTTTCTTCGACTATCTGGATATTGCACGAATAACCAGCATGGCACTTTCCAATAAATGAATTTACTGACTTTTTACTGACCAAGGGGCGAAAAACCCCAAATTTACTGACCCAGCTGAATAATTTTCTGCCGGGTCTTTTTTTGTCCCTACCTTTGCATCAGTTTCAGGAACAAAAAAGCCCTGGGACACGTCCAAAGAGGTGCGGATGGCTGGCCAGCTCCAATCCTCGGACACACATCATAACAAAATCAAAGGTATGAACAAGATTACCATTTTCGAAAACCCTGCCTTCGGACAGGTTCGTATCACACACGATGCACAAGGCGAACCTCTCTTCTGTTTGTCGGATGTCTGCAAAGTCTTGGAACTTCGTGCTCCAGACGTGAAGAGAAGACTTGATGACGCTGTGGTTTCAACCCACACCGTGAAAAGATGTATGAATAGACATTATTCCACGTTAAGGGTGTGGAAAAAAACGATGACGATACGCTGCGCCCCTCTGCCACTATCCCCTACTCCTGCACCACAACGGCTTCGCAATGTATGCCGTCGACCTTGATGGTGAGAGGCGTATCGAAGTGTACGTGGCGCACGAAGTCGGTCTCCTGCTCGGCTGGCATGGCGTTGAGCATCTGCTCGCACCAATGTCCGTCACCACGGAACTCGTCGATGGTAAGGTAGCTGACGCCCAGCGAGGTGAGGTTCTGGAAGAAATGAGTGCCCTGGCTGGGGTCGACCTGGAAACTGTCCAATCCTGCCTCGACAATGACACGGGCACCGGAAATGTGCGGCCACTTGACGGGAATGCCCAGCCAGGGGTCGCTGCTGCCCCAACGGCCTGGGCCTACAAGAACGTAGCCTCGGCCTTCGTCTATCATCTTGCGGTTCATGCGCTCTATCTCCTCGGCCAGCTTCTCGTTCATCGAGGGGCGATAGCCTTCGGTCTTGACGTAGATGACATCGCTCACGTCCTTGACAATGCCATGGCCAATGGCGCTGTGCGAGCGCATCAGACACTCGTTGTCGGGAATCTCGGTGAGGTCTTCGTCCAGCATCATGCGGTTGTCCACCATGGGTCGTATCTGCAGCAGATAGAACTCGCCCGAACGGTCTTCGTCCAGGTTGACGGCAAACTCAATCTCCACGGGTCTGCGCATCTCCTCCTCGCCATACTTCAGGATGAGCTGCAGCAGTTCGGGCAACGGGAAGACGCCATGCTGCAACACGCTGCTGAAGCTGATGATCTTGCGGTTGCGGCCTTCGTAGTAGCCATCGCGGATGATCTGGTCGTAGGGGTCGTAGGTGGAGCAGATGTAACGGAGCGTTCCGTCCTTGTCGGCATCGCGCACCGAGAGGTTCTTGATATTGAAACCGTCATTGACCTGGAAATCGAGATCGACATCGGTAAGGTCGAGCGCATAGAAGCGCGTCTGCGTGTCGCGAAGGGCTATCTCCATCTCGCTCGTCTGCAGCACATGATGGGGGTGGTACGGACACACGCGCAGGCACACGCCACCGTCAACGATGTACTTGCCAAGGCCCAGAGCCAGGTTCACGGTTCCCTCCTCGGCCTTCTCTTCGCCGATGGGATAGTAGTTGATGCTGCGTGCCACACCCGAGAAGGTGGGATAGAAGCGCGTGTCGTGCTGCTTGCCCACCACCTCCTGCAGGATCACGCCCATCTTCTCCTGGTCGATAAGGTTGCTGGTGGCCATCATATAGTCCTTGCTCGAGCGGAAATAGACACTGGCATAGACGCTCTTGATGGCATCCGAGAGCAGGCGAAGACGCTCGTAGGGATCCTCGACATAGGGTATCATATAGGTGGAGTAGACACCCGCAAATGGCTGGTAGTGAGAATCTTCGAGCAGCGACGAAGAACGTATGGCGATGGGCGACTTGACCACATCGATGAAGGCCATGAGGTCGCCAACAAGGCTTTGCGGCAGACGGGCATGGAGGAAGTATTTGAGGATCTCATCGTCCGAACAGTCGCTCAGAGCCACCTGATAGAGTTCGTTGGTGTCCATAAACTCGTCGAAGACATCGGTGCAGAGCACCACGGTCTTGGGTATCATCGTCTGCACCATGGGCATCTCGTTGAGGTCGGTATGGCGCTTGATGATATGGTCGAGGAATGCCAAGCCACGGCCTTTACCGCCCAACGATCCCTCGCCGATGCGGGCGAAGTTGCTGTACTTGTCGAAGCGCTCGCGCTGGAAAACGGCCACCACACCCTGGTTGCGCATCTTGCGATAGCTGACGATGGCATCGAAGATGATCTGACGATGGGCATCGACATCCTGGAGCGAATCCCACGTGATGTGCTTCAGGAACTCGCTGATGGGGAAGAGGGCACGCGAGCAGAGCCAGCGGCTGACGTTGTTGTGGGTGATGTGATAGAGGAGCGACTCGCGCGGAACGGAGAAGATGTTGTCCTGCAGCTCCTTGAGGTTGCGGATACGCACCAGCTCGTTCATCGACTGCGGATCGCGGAAGATGAAGTCGCCGAAACCGAAATAGCGTGTCAGCATGTTGCGCAGGTCAACGTCTATCTTCTTGCTGTTCTTGTCGATAAAACGTGCGCGACAGCTGGAAGCAAGCTCGCTGGCTGCCGTCTCGCTCGACTCCATGACGAGGGGTATGAAGCTGTCTTGCGAGCGTATCATGCTGAGCAGCTTGTATCCTGCCATCTCGTCGACCTCTCCGCCCTTAGGGAAACGGCAGTCGCTGATGACGCCGAGCGTATTGTCCTTGTACTTGTCCCACAGTATGGCTGCCTCCTCGTAGCTGCGTGCAAGGACGATCTTTGGACGGCCTCGCATGCGAAGCTGCTCGAGCTGCGAGTTGAGTGCCTCGCTGGCGAAGAGCAGGCTCTGGCGCAACACAAACTTATATAAAAGAGGTAGGAAACTGCTGTAGAAGCGTATGTTGTCCTCGACCAGCATGATCATCTGCACGCCTGCCGCGGTGTCGTGCTCAAGATTCATCTTGTCCTCGATAAGCTTGATGATGGACAAGAGCAGTTCGGTATTGCCCAACCAGCAGAAGACGTACTCGAAGATGCTGAGGTCCTCCTGCTGCATGCGGCGGTTCACGCCATGACTAAAGGGTGTGAGCACCACAATTGGCACATTGGGATAGCGCTGCTTGATGAGACGCGCAATGTCGAACACATCATTGTTGTCGGTACCTGGCATACAGATAAGCAGGTCGTAGTTTCCGTTCTCCATCTCTGCCTCGGCTTCATCGCGCGATGCCACCTGCGTGAAGCGTGGAGGATAACGAAGGCCAAGCTTGGCATATTCGGCAAAGATCTTCTCGTCGATTCGGCCATCATCCTCGAGTATGAAAGCGTCATAGGGATTAGCCACAAGCAGCACGTTGAAGATGCGGTTTGCCATCAAGTCGACAAACGATGTGTCGTGCAGCAACAGTCTTTCTTTCTTCTTTTCCATGGTTGTTTCGATTACTAATACAAAATTAGACAAAAAAAAGCATAAAACAGCAAATCAGCTTGATTTAAGTGCGAAAATACTCAAATTTTAGCGTTTGGACATAAAATTACGTTTGTCAATTCGTCAATTTTGTCGTTTCGACATAACATTTGACGTTTCAGAATAAGATTTTCAGTACTATTTGTTGAAGGGATAAACACACCTAAGAATTATTTCGTACCTTTGCAACATCAAGAAAACAAACGCACAACCGAGACACGCAAAATCAGGATAGACAAAAACAAGACTTACAGGATAGACAAAAAACAAGAAACATAGGAACAGTAACACACGGTAAACAGTAGACACGATATTAGGATAACAGAAAACATTAAAGACAAAGCAAGGTACAAAGAAAACAGATAAAGCAAACAAACACGGAAGAAAGACGGGGAATAATATTAGGATAGCAAAACCCCATTAGAGGATAACAAAAACATTGGGAGCTGGCCAGATGGCCGGCTCTCATTTGTTTGTGTAATGGATCATAGGGTGACCCCATGATTCAACCTGCTATTGAGGTTTGGGGTATACACACACGAAGGTACGAAGTTTTTTCATTTAAGAAATTCTCTTCGTGTTCTTCGTGCCTTCGCGTGAACAACATAGGCTAAAATCGACTTTTTGAACAGAAAAGTAAAAAAAAAGTAAGAAAAATATGGTCATTAGCAATAAAATGATTAACTTTGCAATGCAAAACAAAGAAAACTGTTATGACAAACGTGAATCGCGCATACTTTTATTCCTATTTTTACTTTTACTTTAGCAAATGAAGTGAAGCGGGCAGACGTATGCGAACAGTAACAGCACAATGATGAATAACGATTTCCCGCTTCCCACAGGAGCGGGATTTTTGTTAGCCAAAAAGTAAATAATGAGTAATATACACCTTATATATAATATATAGAGAATGAAAAGAATTGCCATACAGGGAATACAGGGATCGTTTCACGACATTGCCTCGCACCAGTTCTTCAAGGGCGAGGAGATAGAACTGATAACTTGTGACTCCTTTGAGCAAGTTTTCGAACAACTGAGGAAGGACGAGGAGACCGTGGCACTGGTGGCCATCGAGAACACCATTGCAGGAAGTCTGCTGCACAACTACGAACTGCTGAGAGAGAGTGACGCCACCATCGTGGGCGAACACAAACTGCACATCGAACACTCGCTGATGTGCCTGCCGAACGAAGGCTGGGACAACCTGAACGAGGTGAACTCGCACCCCGTGGCACTGATGCAATGTCGCGAATTCCTGAGCCGACACCCCGAACTGAAGGTGGTGGAGGTGGAGGACACGGCAGGAGCAGCTGCCAACATCAGCCAAAAGAAACTGAAGGGACATGCTGCCATCTGCCACAAGGATGCTGCCAAGATATACAACATGAAGGTGCTGCAAGAGGGCATCGAGACGAACAAGCATAACTACACACGCTTCCTAGTGCTGGCATCGGCAAACAAGGCCGAAAGCCTGCGCAGAATAGACGAGACGAACAAGGCTAGCATGGTTTTCAGCCTCTCGCACGAGGAGGGAAGCCTGAGTGCCGTGCTCAGCGTGCTGTCGTTCTACAAACTCAACCTCACCAAGATACAATCGCTGCCCATCATAGGCAAGGAGTGGCAGTATCTGTTCTATATCGACTTGAAATTCAACGACTACATACGCTACCGACAGGCCATAAATGCCATAGCACCTCTGACCGAGGAACTGAAGATACTGGGCGAATATGTGGCATCGCGAACTGACGAGAGTAGCAAGTAGTGAATCAGGGGGCTGACCCCATGATCCACATCCGAAAACGAAAACATCGAAAAAAAATGATACAACCAGCAAAAAGACTAGACACAGTACAGGAATACTACTTCAGCCGAAAGGGCAAGGAGGTGGCACGAATGAATGCCGAAGGAATGGACATCATATCACTGGCCATCGGAAGTCCGGACATGCCTCCAAGCCAGCAGACAATAGACGTGCTGTGCACCGAGGCTAACAAGCCCAATGCCCACGGCTATCAGCCCACAGTGGGAATACCCGAACTGCGAGGAGCCATGGCCAGATTCTACAAGCGATGGTATGGCGTGGAACTGGATCCCGCAACCGAGATACAACCCCTCATCGGTTCGAAGGAGGGCATCCTGCATGTCACACTTGCATTTGTAAACCCTGGCGACAAGGTGCTGGTGCCCAATCCAGGATACCCCACCTACACCAGCCTCAGCAATCTGCTGGGGGCAGACATCGTAAACTACGATCTGCGTCCAGAGAATGACTGGCAACCTGACTTCGAGCAGCTGGAGCAGCTGGTGACGGAGAACGAGAAGAATGCCGGAAAACCCTTCCGACTGCTGTGGGTGAACTACCCCAACATGCCCACTGGCGCGAAGGCACAACGACAGACGTACGAGAAGCTCGTTGACTTTGCCAAGCGTCATAACATCGTGATCGTGAACGACAACCCCTACTCTTTCATTCTGAACCAGGGCGAGAAGCTGAGCATCATGCAGGTGCCTGGTGCCAAGGAGTGCTGCATCGAGTTCAACTCGATGTCGAAGAGCCACAACATGCCGGGATGGCGCGTGGGTATGCTCAGCACAAATGCACAGTTCGTGCAATGGATACTGAAGGTGAAGTCGAACATCGACTCGGGTACGTTCCGAGCCCTTCAGCTGGCAGCTGCACAGGCATACGACAACACCGAGCTGTGGCATCAGCAGGCCAACATCACAACCTATGCCAACCGCCGACGTATGGCCGAGGAGATAATGACAATGCTGGGATGCCAGTTCGACCCCGAACAGGTGGGTATGTTCCTGTGGGGACGCATTCCCGACCAATACGAGAACGTGGAGCAGCTGACCGAACGTGTACTGCACGAAGCGCGTGTCTACATCACTCCGGGATTCATCTTCGGAAGCAATGGCGCACGCTACATCCGCATCTCGCTCTGCGCCAAGGACGATAAGTTCGAGGAGGCAGTGAAGAGAATCAAGGAAGTGTTTTGTTAGTGCATAGTGTATGGTTTATAGTGCATGGTTATAGCGCATAGTGCACAACTATCAGCAAAATGTAATATCCACATAACCGAAAAACCGTACAACCGCAAAACCGCATAACCGTAAAACAGAAAAAAAACATCATAAGATATGGATTTAGAGTTACAACCCCTCAACCTGCCTAGTGATTATCGTCGCCCTATCGTCATTGCTGGTCCATGCAGTGCCGAGAGCGAGGAGCAATTGATGAGTACTGCCACTAATCTGGCTAACCTGGGATGCCACATGTTTCGTGCCGGCATCTGGAAACCACGTACCAAACCCGGAGGCTTTGAGGGACATGGAGAGAAGGCTTTGCCCTGGCTAAAGAGAGTGAAGGACGAGACGGGAATGCTGACTGCCACCGAGGTAGCCACACCCGAGCATGTAGAGCTGGCACTGAAATATGATGTCGATGTGCTGTGGATTGGCGCACGAACCAGCGCTAACCCCTTTGCCGTCCAGGCACTGGCCGATGCATTGAAGGGCATTGACGTGCCTGTGCTGGTCAAGAATCCCGTCAACCCCGACCTCGAACTTTGGATTGGTGCCCTGCAACGCATCAATGGTGCCGGCATCAAGCGTCTGGGAGCCATTCACCGCGGATTCTCGAGCATCGACCAGAAGCTTTATCGCAACACGCCCATGTGGCATCTGCCCATCGAGCTGAAACGCCGCTACCCCACCCTGCCCATCGTATGCGACCCAAGCCACATCGGCGGTCGCCGCGACCTCATAGCGCCTCTGTGCCAGCAGGCCATGGACATGGGCTTTGACGGCCTTATCGTAGAGAGCCATTGCACACCCGACGAAGCGTGGAGCGATGCAAAACAGCAGGTCACACCCGATGTGCTCGACTTCATCCTCGACCGTCTGGTCATACGCGACAATGCCGAACTCACCGAGTCGCTGTCATCTCTGCGTAAGCAGATTGACGAGATGGACGACAACCTGATGGACCTTCTGACACGCCGAATGCGTGTTTCGCGCGAGATAGCCAACTACAAGAAGGAGCACAACATGAGCGTTGTGCAGACAGGACGTTACACCGAGATTCTGGACAAACGTGGGGCACAAGGCACCATGTGCGGCATGGATGCCAATTTTGTAAAGAAGATTTACGAAGCCATACACGAGGAGAGCGTGCGTCAGCAGATGGAGATCATCAATCAGTAAGATAGGCCTTGAGGTTAAAAGGTTTTAAGGTTATAAGGCTATAAAGTTATGAAGATATTGATTCTTGGCGCCGGAAAGATGGGATCGTTCTTTACCGACGTATTGAGCTTCGAACACGAATGTGCTGTGTATGAGGTCGATGCCAAGCGCATGCGATTCCTGTACAACACTCAGCGTTTCACCTCGCTCGATGAGATAGACGAGTTTCGTCCGGAGTTGGTCATCAATGCCGTTACGCTAAAGTACACCCTCGAAGTGTTCGATCAGGTCATACCCCATCTGCCCACCGACTGCATCATCTCGGACATCTCGAGCGTGAAGACGGGATTTAAAGAATACTACGAGAAGACGGGGTTCCGCTATGTCAGCACACACCCTATGTTCGGCCCTACCTTTGCCAACCTCGGAGCATTGAGCACCGAGAATGCCATCGTGATAAGCGAAGGCGACTACATGGGACGTATCTTCTTCCTCGACCTCTACCGCCGACTGGGCCTCAACGTACACGAGTACACATTCGACGAGCACGATGAAGCCATGGCCTACTCGCTCTCGGTGCCCTTTGTCAGCACCTTCGTCTTCTCTGCCGTAATGAAGCATCAGGATGCACCAGGAACCACCTTCAAGCGCCATCTCAAGATAGCCAAAGGAGTGCTGTCGGAGGATGACACCTTGTTGCGCGAGATTCTTTTCAACCCTCGCACCAAGCATCATGTCGAGGAGATCAGAGCCGAGATGAAAGAACTGATCCAAATCATTGACAACCACGATGAGGAGGCACTAAACGCCTATCTGACAAAGATCAGAGGAAACATAAAGTAATAGAAGGTTTTAGGTTATAGGTTATAGGTTATAGGTTATAGGGTTTAGGGTTTAGGGTTATAGGGGTTGAGGCGCTTCGCTTTAAGGCCATAAGGTTAAAGATTATAGGTAGTTTAAAAAAATAGGAAAAAGAAAATGAAGAAAATTGTTTTATCAATGGCAATGCTCTCAGCCGTGATGGTGGGATGCACAAGCCAACAGAATTCAAATGAAGTAAAGAACACCGAGGCAAACGACAGTGTTGAGACTCACGTTCTCCACGCAAAGGATGTCGAATCGCTGTCTCCCGACTCTGTCATCGCTCTGCTCAAGGAGGGCAATGCTGCTTTCGTAGATCATCACACGCACAATCGTGATGCAGTGGCACAGCTCAAGGAGTCGGCACATGACGGACAGCACCCCTTGGCCATTGTACTCTCGTGCATCGACGCACGTGTACCGGTCGAGATCCTCTTCGACAAGGGCGTTGGCGATTTGTTCGTGACACGTGTGGCGGGTAATGTAGTGAGTGGCGACATCCTCGGCTCGATGGAGTATGCTTGCGAGCACTCTGGTTCGAAGCTTGTTGTGGTGATGGGCCACAAGCAGTGTGGAGCCGTGCACTCGGCATGTGCAGGCGTAAAAGCAGGTAACATGACCGATATGCTGGCCAAGATTCAGCCTGCCATTGACGGCAAGAAGACTGCCGACACCGACCTTGAGAATCCCGACTTCCAGAACGAAGTAGCGAAGCAGAACGCACTGAACATGGTTGAGGAGGTTCGCAAGCAGAGCGAAATACTGAAGGAGATGGAGGAGAAGGGCGAGATTAAGATCGTTCCCGCACTCTTCGACCTCGAGACGGGTCTTGTAGAGTTTCTGTAACAGAAATCACCCATAGAGAAAAGAACAGGCACAGTTCCCACATCGGGAGTTGTGCCTGTTCTTGTTGAAAGATGCTATTTGTCATAGACATGAAAGATGCGTTCCATCATCTTCCATTTCTCATCACTCCGCTGTCCGGGTTCACATTGCTGAAATACAGCCATATAATCCTCCCATTCGCTTTGCCTGGGACCAGCTGCCATCTTAGCCATCGCCTCGTCCCAATCCACATCTTCGGGAGCCTCGCAGATCATCACCAGACGTGTGCCAAGACGATAGATCTCCATCTCGACAAGGCCACATTCGCTGATGCCACGAACTATCTCTGGCCAAGCCTCTGCCTCGCTATGACGCTTGCAGTACTCGGCAATAAGCTCAGGATTGTCACGCAAATCCATCGTCTGCACCCATCGCTTGATGCGTCTGCCATCGGCAAGAGCAGGCAACCGATGCTGTATCATCCCTTCTTTCATCAATACATCTATTTCAATATAATTCTATACAAAAACATTCAAACCACTTTTGTTCAAATACTTAGCTCAAATCAAGCTTTGCATTCAACTCACACTTCTTCAAACATCAATATCATCTCTTGTTCATCCCCTTCATAGTGCGGAAAGCGTAAATTCCAATGATGAAGAAGCATACAAGGGGCAGGATGAATGAGAAGTTGGTGGCAGAGATGCCAGCAAAGTCTGTGCTACCCTCCATATCGATAATGGCACCCTGCAAGGGAGGCATGATAGCTCCACCCACAATGGCCATAACAAGCAGAGCTGCACCAAGGGTAGTGTCCTGACGGACGTCCTCGAGCGCAATGCCATAGATGGTGGGAAACATAATGCTCATGAAGGCAGATGTGGCAACAAGGCAATAAAGTCCTACAGGACCATCAATGATGATGGTGCCAGCCACGGTGCAGCAAGCGCCAACGGCAAAGAGAAGGAGCATCTTGTGGGGATTGATAAACTTCATGAGAGCCGTACCAATGAATCGACCGAAAAGGTTGAGCGACATGGCACCAATGTTAAACCACTGAGCCTCCTGCTTGGTGAAACCAATACGTGTGGCATACTGGATGATGAATGTCCAGCACATAATCTGTGCAGCCACATAGAACATCTGCGAGAGAACACCCTCACGGAAAATCTTATTCCTGAACAGTCGGCGGAACGAATCCTTAACCTTGGGTTCCTCCTTGACATCCGCATTCTTACCATCCTTCTTGCTTACAAACACCATGATGAGGATGAACATCAGCACTACGACCAAGCCGATGGCTACATAGGGATTGCGAATGGTGTCGAGGTCGTGTGTGCGGATGGCTGCCTTGGTGGCAGTATCGAGATCGCTAAACACCTTGCCTGCGCCATAGGTGGTTCCCACAGCCTCATCATTGCTCCACAAGTTGGCCAAAACCACCTGACTAGCTATAAACATACCCGTGAGCGAACCTACAGGATTGAATGCCTGAGCCAGATTGAGTCGGCGTGTGGCTGTCTCGGGCGAACCAAGCGACATGATGAAGGGATTGGCTGTCGTCTCGAGGAAAGCCAAACCGAAAGTGAGAATGTACAATGAAAGGCAGAAGAACGTGAAGTTCTGGAATGAGGATGCCGGGATGAAGAGGAAAGCACCCACAGCATAAAGTCCCAAACCAATGAGAATGCCCACCTTATAGCTGTACTTCTTGATGAAAAGAGCAGCAGGAATGGCCATTGTAGCATAACCACCATAGAAGGCAAACTGAACGAATGCTGCTTCGAAATTGCTGATTTCCATACTCGTCTTGAAGGCTGCCACCATAGGATTGGTAATATCATTGGCAAAGCCCCACAAGGCAAAGAGTGACGTGATAAGAATAAAAGTGACGAGATAACGTTTCTCTACCAATTTGTTGTTCATAGTACTATGTTTTTAGTAAACAGAATTTTTCGTAAAAGTATTAGTAAGTTTTGGTTTGCAAAGATAGTAAATAAATCTGTAAGAAGAAAAACAAGAAGGCAAAAATACCAATCATCTTGTTATTTCTCCAGATAAACAGCAATATCACCACTCATCAGCAGTAGCGAAATCTCGCACAATTTGGCATCGTATTCTGCCTGCAACACCTTCTCTTCGGCATCCAGCAGATTCTTCTGCACCTGGCGCATGTCGAAACCCGAAAGGTTCCCAATCTTATAACGCTCCATGGCGCTCTGCATATTGCTTTCTGCTATCTTCAGGTTCTCGCGTTGCAGATTCAGCAGTTCCAAGTCGTTGCGATAGGATTGCCAGCAAGTGGCAAGGTCGGCACGAAGATCCAGCTGCAACTGCTCCTGCTTCAGCTGCCTGTTCTGGATGGCAAGTTGTGCATTCTGACGCTCACGCCTTCTGTTTCCGTCAAAGATATTGAATCCCAAGGTAAGACCGGCACTCAAACCAAGATTGTGACGCTGGCTGTTGATTCCCTTGGAATACACATTATAATTATAACCGTACTGACCAGAGAGCTTCAGATAAGGATAGTTGCGAGCCATGACTTTCTTCATATCCAATTCGGCCATCTGGCTGTTCTGCTTTGCATAAAGCAGCGAGGTGTTTGCTACCTGTGCACGTTGCCACAAATCGGAGAGTTGAAGATTGTTACGCACCACAATCGAGGTATCACCCACAACGATAATCCTGTCCACATCGTCGTTTCCCATCAGTTTGTTAAGTCGTATGCAAGAGGACATAACAGCCTCACTCTGAAGAATATAAGCTGCACTGTCGGCATGATAGTCAGAACGAGCCAACTGACGGTCAAGGCCCGAGAAACGGCCTATCTCGTAGTTGGTATCGGCAATGCGAAGACGCTCGCGGGAAAGACTCATGGTGTAGCGATAATGCTGCTGACGGATGAGCTGCTGCAGATAATTATAATACTCGGCACTGATGTCGGCCACCAAGTCCTCGACGGCCATACGGGTGGCTATCTCGCCTTGCTGCTCAAGCAGTTGCAGCTGCTTGTAGTTAGTTTGAATCTTGTAGCCGTCAAACAGTGTCCAGTTGAGTGTGACACCTGCCGAGAGTGCATTGTCGAAGGCATTATCCTGACTGTTGACTTTCCCCGTGGCTCTTGCCACACTACGATCCATTTGTGTCCAGGAGGGCGATACACGAGCCGTAGCATCCACTGTGGGAGCACCACCCGCATTGGCCCATGTGGCATTATTATGAGCTATCTCCTGTTCGTTGCGGGTTATCTGCAGGTTATAGTTGTGCTGCAATCCACGCTCAATACATTCGTCCAATGTCTGTGCCTCGGCAGCCGACAACACACCCGCAAAGCAGATTATAGCCAAAGCAGCTTTCAGCACACGACGAACAGTATTATTTCTCATCTTTATTCTCAACCTCTTCATTTTCATTGTTTTCAGTAACCGTATTCTCCAAAACCCCAATCTCGGCATTCTCCGATGCAGCCACGACAACGTCTGTCGAAGCTACATTCCCTTTCAAGCCGTTCTCGAGAGGCGATGCTGTTGCTTCCTCCTTGACCTTCTTCTTCGAGCGGTCGGTAGAGATGTAACTGTACATAGCCGGCACCACAAACATGGTCATGAACGTCGACACCAGCATGCCACCTACCACCGAGATACCCATGGCAATACGCTGGTTGCTACCCTCGCCCGTGGCAAAAGCCAAAGGGATAAGACCCAGGATGGTGGACGCACTGGTCATGAGGATGGGACGAAGACGCTGCAGAGAAGCCTCCTTGATGGCTTGCATCTTGCTCATGCCTTCCTCCTGCTTCTGGTTGGCAAACTCCACAATGAGAATACCATTCTTTGCCACCAAACCAATAAGCATGATGATGCCAATCTGACTGAAGATGTTCATCGTGATGTCATTCCACGACATGAATATCAATGCACCTGCGATGGCAAGAGGCACCGTCAGCATGATGACGACCGGATCCTTGAAACTCTCGAACTGTGCGGCAAGGATAAGATAGATGAGCACGATGGCCAGTACAAAGGCAAACATAAGACTGCTGGAACTCTCGCGGAACTCCTTCGAGTCGCCCGACAAAGCCGTACGGAACGTATCGTCGAGTGTCTCCTTTGCAATGCGATCCATTTCGTCAAGTCCCTCGCCAATGGTCTTGCCATCGGCCAAACCAGCCGAAATGGTAGCAGCCACAAAACGGTTGTAACGGAACAGACGTGGAGGAGCAATGCCCTCGTCGAGCGTGATGAGATTATCCATCTGCACCATGTTGCCAGCGTTGTTGCGTATGTAGATGGATTTCAAGTCGGAAGGCTTATTGCGTTGCTGGCGGTTTATCTCGCCCTTTATCTCGTACTGCTTTCCGTTCATATAGAAATATCCCATACGCTGACCCGAGAGGCCGTACTGAAGCGTCTGCGCCACATCGCGGGTGCTGACTCCCAAGATGCCAGCTCGGTCACGATCTACCGACAGACGTGCCTCAGGCTTGCTGAACTTAAGGTTGACATCGGCCATACGGAACATAGGATTGGAATTCACCTTCTCCATGAACACAGGCAGCACCTCCTGCAACTTTTCCAGGTTGGTGGCTTGGAGGACATACTGTATGGGCATACCGCCACGACGACCGCCAAAGGACGACTGCTGCTGCACGAACGAGCGTGCCTTCGTCTTGCCGCTCAAGGCTTTGGTTATCTCCTCGGCCACTTCCATCTGGCTGTAGTCGCGATCCTGCAGATCCTTAAGCGTGATACGCACGTTACCCGAACCAGAAGCCACACGAGCCGAGATGTTGTCGGCATCGGGGCAGATGGAGTCGACAACACGATTTACATCTTCGGTATAGTCGCGAATGTATTCATAGCTCACACCCTCGGTGCCTTGTGTGCGTATGGTTACAGACGAACGGTCTTCCATCGGAGCCATCTCGCTGGGGATGTCACCCCACAGCCATACGATGACACCCACCAGTGCCACCACAACAGGCAGCACCACCCAACGATGGCGCAGGATGGCACCAAGACCTTTGCCATAATGGTTGTTCATACCTTCAAAAAAGGGTTCGGTGAGCCGATAGAAGCGGCTGTGCTTCTCACGGCGCACCAGAATCTTCGTGCTGAGCATAGGGGTGATGGTGAGGGCAGCAAAGGATGAGATGCACACCGTTCCGGCAATGACGATGCTGAACTCACGGAACAGTCGTCCCGTGATGCCATCCATAAAGACAATGGGCATGAACACTGCAAGAAGCGTAATGGTGGTGGAGACAACGGCGAAGAAAATCTCCTTGGCACCCTCGATGCCAGCCTGAAGGGGTTTCATTCCACGTTCTATTCGCACGTAAATATTCTCGGTCATAACGATGGCATCATCCACCACAAGACCAACCGAGAGCACGATGGCCAGCATCGTAAGGACATTGATGGAGAAGCCTGCCAGATACATGACGAAGAACGAGCCGACAAGCGACACGGGAATGACGATGCAGGGGACGAGCGTTACGCGCCAGTCGCGCAGGAAAAGGAAGATGATGATGATAACCAGGATGAAGGCCTCGTAGATGGTGTCCTTCACCTCGTTGATAGAAGCACGGATGAACTTGGTGTTGTCGAAGCTGTACTTGAAATGTACATCCTCTGGCAGATCCTTCTTCATCTGCTCCATGCGCTGGTACACCTGGTCGGCAATCTCAATGTGGTTGGCACCTGGCTGCGGCACAACCACAACACCCACCATGGGCTCGCCGTTCATCTTCATATAGCTCTTGATGTCGGCAGGTCCCAGTTCGGCACGTCCAATGTCGCTGAAACGTACTATCTTATTTCCGTCACGCTTGATAATGAGGTCGTTGAACTCCTTGGCCGTATGCATCAATCCCATGGTGCGAACCGACAGCTCGATGGTGTTACCCTCGATGCTACCCGAGGGCAGTTCCACATTCTCCTTGTCCACAACGGTCTTTACATCCATAGGTGTCACACCGTATCCAGCCATCTTGACGGGGTCGAGCCAAAGACGCATGCAGTAACGCTTCTCACCCCAGATGCCCACACTGCTCACATCCGAGATGGTTTGCAGCTGTTCCTTCACCGTAAGGTCGGCTATCTCACTCAGTTCCAACAAGCTACGCTTATCGCTCTGCAATGCCACCATCAGGATGGGCATGGCATCAGCATCGGCTTTCGACACGGTGGGAGGGTCACAGTCGCGAGGCAGGAATCGCTGGGCACGCGACACCTTATCGCGTACGTCATTGGCTGCCGTTTCAAGGTCAACACTCAGTTCAAACTCTACTGTGATGCGGCTACTACCCTGAGAACTAACACTCGACAACGAACGGATGCCTGGAATGCCATTGATGTTTTGCTCCAGCGGTTCGGTAATCTGATTCTCAATCACATCGGCATTGGCTCCGGGATAGGAACAGTCGACCGAGATAATGGGATTATCCACCGAGGGATACTCGCGGACGCCCAGATAGGAATAACCTATCAAACCGAAAAGGATGATGACAAACGTCATCACCAATGCCAGCACAGGACGTCGTATACTTAATTCGGAAATGTTCATTTTACTTCGTCAAGAATTACAGGAAGATCGGTGCGTAGCTGCAATGTTCCCGAGGTAATGATCGTATCGCCAACTTGCAAACCAGCAAGAACTTGCACCTCGCCAGCCGTGCGTATACCTGCCGTGATGTCAACAGGCACAGCCTTTCCGCTACGATAGCAGAACACCTTGTCGACACCCATTTCGGGCACGATGGCTTCGGCAGGAATCACCAGGGCGTCACTTATCTCCTCGCGCGTCAGTTTGATGCTGGCATACTGGCCAGGCAGCAGTTTGCGTTCGGCATTAGCATACTTTGCACGAGCGGTAAAGACATGCTGATCTTTGTCCACCGACGACTCCACAGCATAGATCTCGGCATGATAGCTGTCCAGCGAACCTTCTACAACAAAATCCATACCTACACCGCTATGTATCTGATTGGCATAACGTTCCGGCACAGAGAACTCAATCTTCAACGGAGAAATCTTTGTCAGTTTGGCAACCACTACCGATGTTGTAGCGAAAGCGCCAACACTAACCTGGCGAAGTCCTAACACACCATCAAACGGGGCGCGAAGCTCTGTAAGCGAGATGTTTACCTTGACAGCCTCTATCTCTGCCTGAAGGGTGGCCAGATTGGTACGAGCCTCCTCCAGTTCCTCCCGACTCGAAGCCTCCTTCTGGAAGAGTTGTTCTTGACGATAGACACGGTTCTTGGCAAGCTCTATCTGTGCACGAAGCTTCTTGAGCTGTGCCTGCAGCGGTGCATCGTTTACCTTAGCCAGCAACTGCCCTTTGCGAACCACACTGCCTTCCTGAAACGATATGCTCACAATCTTACCTGCCGTTTCAAAGCAGAGGTCAACCTCCTCATCGGGAAGAATAAGACCTGTAGTAACGAACTCATCACTAAGGGGTTGCGCCTTCAGCACAACTGCATTCACATTCAGCGGAGCACCACCGCCAGGACCACCAGGGCCACCCTTACCACCTCTTCCACCAGGCTTACCGCCTTGTGCTGCAGGACCTTTGGCGTCCAGCTCACCATTCTCCTTGGGTTGCAGATACCACACGCCAGCAGCAATGGCCACGGCAAAGATACCTGCAACAATACCCCATTTTGTTTTCTTATTCATGTACGACGTCAATATACATTATATAATATAAAAAGACACTTTTCTATCAACAAGGTTTAAAATCACAGTAGCCAAAATGCAAAAAAAATACACCTTGCACTAATAAAAACAGTATGATATTTGCCTAAAACGTACAAAATAACTAATTTTGTAGACCAAAAAATAAAGAAAGAAGAAAGACAAATGTTAGGAACCATCGTCAACACATCCACCATACTCATCGGAGGCACTTTCGGAGCCATCGTTCGCACAGGCATTGGCGAGAAATACAAGAAGACACTCTTCACTGCTCTTGGCCTTTGCTGCCTCGTCCTGGGCATCAATGCGTGTCTGCCCAACATGGCCAAAAGCGAGTTCCCCGTAATGTTTATCCTCTCGCTGGCCATAGGAGGCCTCGTCGGCACCAAACTGAACCTGGCAGGGCGAATAGACAAACTGAACGACAAGCTGAACAAGCGTAACGGCAACGAGAACAACGGATTGCAAGGCCTCATGACAGGTGTGCTCCTCTACTGCATAGGCACCTTCTCCATCGTAGGTCCTGTCCTCTCGTGCCTCTCGCCAAGCCAGGGATGGGACATTGGCGAAAGTGCCAACACCTACCTCTACACCAACGCCACACTCGACCTTGTCACATCGGCCGTGCTGGCAGCCACCTATGGTTGGATCATGCTCTGGGCTGCTCCCATCCTCTTCTGCTGGCAAGGCCTCTTCTATGCCATCGCATATTTCTTTGGCGACGGCATGCCCGAACCCATGCGAGTGGAACTGAGCATCGTGGGAGGCGTCCTTATCGTAAGCTCCGGCTTAGGCATACTGGGCATCAAGGATTGCAAGACGGTCAACCTTCTGCCTTCTCTCCTCGTCCCCATCATCTTCTACCTAGTAAAAAATTTATTCTAAAACACATATCATACAAAATGGATTTTGCAAAAATAATAGCCGAACGCACCAATCTGCAGCAGAAATATGTCGAGAATACCATAGATCTGCTGGAGGAGGGTGCCACCATTCCCTTCATCAGCCGATACCGCAAAGAGCGTACCGGGGGAATGGACGAAGTGCAAGTGGCTAGCGTAAGCGACCAACTTGAAAAACTGCACGAACTGGAGAAACGCAAGGCAAGCATCCTGCAAACAATTGAAAGTCAAGGGAAGCTGACTGACGAGCTGAAGCAGCGCATTGAACAGAGTTGGGACAGCACTGAGATTGAAGACATCTATCTGCCCTACAAGCAGAAACGCAGAACGCGTGCACAGGTGGCTCGCGAAAAAGGACTTGAACCTATGGCTTTGTGGCTGCTCCGACAGAATCCCGACCCTGTTCTGCACAAAGCTCAGGAGTATGTCGACAAGGAGAAAGGCATCGAAACGCCCGAAGAAGCCGTAAAGGGTGCCATGGACATCATCGCCGAACAGGTGAGCGAGAACGAACGCTCGCGTCAAACCATACGCACACAATTCGCACGCAATGCCATCATTACCAGCAAACTGGTGAAGGGCAAAGAGGAGGAGGGACAGAAATACCGCGACTACTTCGACTGGAGCGAACCTCTACGCCGATGCCCTGGCTACCGACTCCTGGCTATGCGCAGAGGAGAAGCTGAAGGGGTGCTGCGTGTCGGCATCAGCATCGAACCTGAAGAGGCTCTCGAACGCCTGAACAAACAATATGTGAGAGGCAACAGCGAGGCATCACACCGTGTGCAGGAAGCTGTCGAGGATGGCTACAAACGACTGCTGGCACCCAGCATCGAGACGGAGTTTGCTGCAATCTCGAAAGAAAAAGCCGACGAGGAGGCCATACGCATCTTCGTGCGAAACCTCGAGCAGCTGCTCATGTCATCACCCCTGGGGCAGAAGCGCGTAATGGCCATCGACCCGGGCTTCCGCACAGGATGCAAGGTGGTGTGCCTCGACAGCCAGGGCAACCTGCTGCACTTCGAAGCCATCTACCCTCACCCACCACGCAAGGAACGCGTCCAAGCCATGAAGAAGGTTCAGGCGATGATAGAGCAATACAAGATAGAGGCCATCAGCATAGGCAACGGAACGGCAGGACGCGAGACGGAGGAGTTCATCTGCCACATCGATCTGCCCGCACATATCGAAGCATACAGCGTCAGCGAGGACGGTGCAAGCATCTACTCGGCATCCAAGCTGGCACGCGAGGAGTTTCCTGATTACGATGTTACGGTGCGAGGCGCTGTCTCCATCGGCCGCCGACTGATGGATCCGCTGGCCGAACTCGTGAAAATCGACCCCTCGAGCATAGGTGTAGGACAATACCAGAAGGACGTGAACCAGACGCTGTTGAAGAAATCGCTCGACCATACTGTCGAGAGCTGTGTGAACCGTGTAGGCGTAAACCTCAACACGGCATCAAAGCATCTGCTGACATACATCAGCGGATTAGGACCTACACTGGCACAGAACATCGTAGACTATCGCAAGGAGCACGGAGCATTCCGTACGCGACGCGAACTGCTCAACGTGCCTCGTCTGGGACAGAAAGCCTACGAACAGGCAGCTGGATTCCTGCGTGTGCAGGGAGGCGATGAACCGCTCGACAATTCGGCCGTACACCCCGAGCGATACGAACTGGTGAGCAAGATGGCACAGGATGCGGGATGCAGTGTCAGCGATCTGCTGAGCAGCAGTGAAATGCGCAAAAAGATCAACATCCAGCACTACGTCACCAACGAGGTGGGACTTCCCACCCTGCAGGATATCATGACCGAGCTGGAGAAGCCCAGCCGCGACCCGCGTACACCACTCAAGCAGTTTGCCTTCGACCCCAACGTGCATGACATCAGCGACTTGCATGCCGATATGATTCTGCCTGGAATAGTCACCAACATCACCAACTTCGGATGCTTCGTAGATGTAGGCGTACACACCAACGGACTTGTACACATCAGGGAGATAGCAAACCGCTTTGTCAAGGATCCCACCGAGGTCGTTGCCCTCCATGCTCATGTCAAGGTCAAAGTGCTCGATGTCGACTACGAGCGCAAGCGCATAAGCCTCAGCATGAAGGGGTTGAACCCGGAATAACAGGATAGTACCCCTATTATTTACAACTGCTAAACTGCTAAACTGCTAAACTGCTATAAAAAAGGGAGGCGCGTCATCTCGACGAACCTCCCTTGAAAGACTACTTTGTATGAATAAATAATGGGAACTATATATGATTTGACCTAGGGTGTCATTCCGACGTAGGAGGAATCCCAGTCCAACAAGGACTCACAATAGCAGGATTGGACTGAGATCCCTC
>JAGHUS010000047.1 GCA_018064685.1 Bacteroidales bacterium
GTGTAGTACAGGTACTAGTACCGATTTATAACAGCAGCAACGGCAATCACTTCAGTTGGAGTAATTGCCGTTGTTGCTATTTCTTGCACCAATATGTTGTATTGGTTGTCACCTTGTCACTCTTGACCTCAGGCTCCTCTGACTTATCCGTCTCATCTGGTGTTACGGATTGTGGTTTCCATTTGTGTGGCAGCAGCTCGACCAGTTCTTCATGTTTCGCCTCAGACATATAAGGCATCCTGGCTATTATGTCATTGAGATACTTGCGTATTCCGGCCGATACCCGTTCACCAATTCCGGGGATATCCGTTCAGTCCGTTAGTGATCTTCAATATCGTCAGCATAGCTAATACCACCCCAAACGGGGATATCCGTTCGCCTTTCTGACTTTATAATCTAATACATTCTCTCTCTTCAACTCATCCTTTCCGATATACGATGACATCCTCGTAGCGGTCGAAGCCGACTGTGGGGTTGCCTCCTGCCTTTTGCACTTGCTGCAGGATGAACTGCTGCTGGGCAGGAGTGAGGGGACGCTCACCTCGCTTGGTGCGGTAGTAGGTGGAGTCGCTGCCAAAGCACACACCCCAATTCATGTAGCGGGCATTGCCCACGGGGATGGTGGAATAGAGGCGGCGGAAACCATAGGCGTGGCGCTCATGGACAGGGATAATGAAGTGTTCGCAACCATCGGGACCTGATTGGAAACGGGTGGTGTTGAGAACACTAAAACTATCACTCTCGGCCAGAGCCTTGAGATAAAAACTGTGACGAGCACACTCGTCTTTCTTGGGACAATCTGCCAGAGGGCAGGTTACACTTGAATGGATCATAATGATTATTGCTATAGGTTAATGATGTGATTTGCCGCAATGATGCGACCAGTGTCTAGCGATGACAGCGTGCTGTCAACGCTGTGACAGCGGACTGTCACCTCCTGACAGTTGGCACATGACAGCGGACGATTCGGGTTATGAACACGGGGGAATACATGGAAACTCTATTATACTCGTCACTCATCACATTATAGTATAACTATTTGACTTTCAATGCGTGACGAGCGTGACGAGTCATTTCGACTCATCACACACTCGTCACACCATGTAGCACATTGATATACAACATATTATACACGTATTGTGACGAGTGACGAGTAAAATGCACTACGCAGCCATGTCGATGAGTTTATAGACGGCTCCGTTGCGGGTGTGCTTCTGCTGGCATCCCAGGTATTTCAGCGTCTGGCCTATTTTGATTTTGAGGGCATTTCCTCTTCCCAGATTGGGATACACGCGGATGAGAGTGTCAAAAACCTGACTGCAGGAATACCACACCCCTTCCTCTCCCTCATCGGGTAGGCGATAGCACTGGCGGAGGATATTCTCCATGTCGTCCGTACGAAAGTAGGGAAGGTTGGCTGCCTGAATGCGAATCACCTCGTCGTTCGAGAACCAGTAGGGTATCTTTTCCACCTGGAGTTCATGCACGACCTGGGCATAGAGCTGGGGGTAGTTGATGGGCGATTCGTTGTCGATGAGCATACCTTTGGAGATGCGTATGCACAGGAAACGACGACTTCCGGTGGGATCGCATAGGGGGTGAGAGTCGTTGGTAGTGGCCAGGAACGAAGCATATCTGCGTCTATCCTCCTGTGCCCTTCCGAAGATGGGACGGCCGTTGACCTTCACCTTGGAGAGCGTCTGCTTGAGTTTCCCCTGTTGCGAGGGACCCATGTTGGCGAACTCGTCGATGTTGACGAGGAGGTTGTGGGTGAGCGCCATCTCGCTGTCGAACTTGTTGCCGAAGTTGATGTGATCCAAAAAATAGGTACGTAGGTGCGGGGGCAAAAGGCGCACGGCAAAAGTGCTCTTGCCACAGCCCTGAGAGCCGATGAGCACAGGTACACACTCGTTGCCATGCAGGGTATCCATGCCCAGCCAGTGTGCCACCATGGAGCGCATCCAGGTGGAGCACCATGCCAGCTGTTCGGTGTTGAGCCCAGGCAGACGGCCGAAGAGTTCGGACACATGATTGCGACCATCCCAGCGAGGCAGACCTTCGAGGTACTCACGGATGGGGTCGTAATTGGGTACGGCATCGGAGTTGACGTACTCCTCAATGTTCTGCTTGGGTGAACGATCGCCGCCCACACCTTCCTTCTTGGCATGACGCACGATGCTGTTCAGCGCTTCTACGGTCACGGGAATCCACTCTGTTCCCGGCCAAGGGGCTACTTCTGTCTTACCGCTGAGCAGATTGCGGCGAAACTGATAATTCTCACTCAGGAATGCCTCTACCTGGTAGATGGCTTCCTGCATCTCTGTCATCTCCTGTGATTCAGAGGACTGATTGATGTCAATATGCTTCATGTGCAAAATAAAATATTGGTTTAACGAGTGCAAAGGTACAACGGAATCTGCGCTGAAACATACTTTTCCCCGAAACCAAAAGCGGGAAACAAAGCTTTCGGGGAAAAGAATGGGCATTTCGGGGAAATGTACGGGGAAATAATTGTGCAATCCAGCATTTATTCGTACCTTTGGCCCTGCATAAATTTAATACGTACACACATGCTAGAAACATCCACCTTCTCCTACGCCGCCTTCGACCGCCAGGTACTGAACCTGGCAGCAATGGTTTCTGTGCTCATCGATGGATGGGAGGACTACAGCAGTATGGAGATGAACATAGACCTGAAGTCACTGACCATGAAGGCTGCCAAGGTATGCTATCTGGCTGATGAAGACCGTGCCAGACAGAGTGAAAGCATAACCCAGGAACGAGAGTCGGCCAACAGCACACTTTTGAAACTAATAGATGATTTATTGGTGGAACGGCTCAGTCCCTTCTTAATGCAGGTGTTGGAGAAAATACGACAGGGAGAAGGGCTGAGCGGAAAGAGCCATCCCACACTCCGCCATAACATATCGGACATATTGCCCCAACTGGCCGAAATGACCAATTCCACCTGCATTGAGGACATAGTAGAAACAACTGCCGTACTGGAGAAACAACTGAAAAAGAATAAGCCCACCACCCTACCCGGCATGACGGATGTGGAGCGATTCTGGATGTTGTACGAACTGTTCACGCTGATATGCTATCTGCATTTGCATTTCGAGAACATGTTCAAACTGACACACATTGAGTTCAACCCCGACGACATAGGACGTATGCTGATGGCATCCATCCAGCAATATGCCGACGATGAGGAGGGAAGCAGGGAACTGGCGTGCTACTTGGAAGCATTACGTTTCGACCATGGTGGCGTACTCACCATCGATGTGCTCAAAGAGGCCCGTGTGGCACTGCGTCAGGAGGTTCCACAGTCGCTGCAACTCTGCTTCATGCGCCACATTAACGACATAGACGAAATGGGACGCGAACTATTGAAAATAAAGGACAAAACTATCGATGACATAAAGGCATTACTGATAGTCGTGGCCAAATGGCAGATGCTGACACGCGAACTGGAAAAACTGATGCACCCGCACATCACGGAAGAAGATTTGCCCAACGAGGTTTTTCATAGTATGATGCACGACAAACGCATCAGCATGAAGGACCTGCGCCAGCGCATAGAGCGCATGCTGCCACTCGTCACCCGCAAGAACCACTGGTTCTGTGTGTGGAGCGTGCTGAACTATCACAATCTTATCAAGAACACCAACACCGAAGCCTTTGCCCGCCAGATGCTCTCGCCCGAATGGTTCGGCAATACGCGAGGAATCCTGTCCTTCACAGGTGACACACTGCGCGAATATGCCGGCTACTTCACCGCCACCACCTTCCGCATCTGGGACAAGGCATCATACGACCTCTATTGTAAGACTCACAACAAAAAGAAATGGTCTCCCACCCTATGCGACCGCATGAAGCAGCTGTGCGAAAGGATGAACGAAGCATTCATCGGTCAGGTGACCTAATAACATCTTTTAAACTAAAAAGATTGGATATTCGGAAGAAAATGGCTAGCTTTGCGGAAAAATTAAATCAACAGACATGAGGGAGAAGAAATATTATATGACGAAGTGCCTCACGGAGGGGTCGGAACAGGTGCTGGGGGCTAAGGGACGAAACGTGATTCCACCACCCGAGAGGGAACCGCTGTGGAAGGGGTTCCTGGGTAAGTTCAAAGACCCGCTGATAGTCGTACTGCTGGTGGTTTTCGTCTTCTCGATAGTCGTCTCGACATACGAGGTGTTCAGCCAGGGGGCGTCGTATAGTTCGTACATCGAACCTTGTGGCGTGCTTGTTGCGCTGCTGCTTGCCACGGGGGTGGGATTCTGGTTTGAAGTGAAGGCTGCCAGGGAGTTTGACGTGCTGAACCAGGTGAAGAACCGGCGAAAGGTGAAGGTGATAAGAAGGGTTGGAGAGAAATGCCAGACGATGTATGTGCCGAAGCATGACGTGGCGGTGGGCGACATAGTGAAACTGGAGAGCGGTGATGAGATTCCTGCCGACGGATTGTTGCTTGACGCCAATAACCTGAGGGTGGATGAGTCGAACTTCACGGGCGAGATTTACGCCTCGAAGAATGCTGAGGGACTGAGCAACGGCAGAGAGACGGCCTACCCCAGCAACATGCTGCTACGCAGTTCGACGGTGATTGAGGGAGAGGCCATAATGCAGGTGCAAAAGACTGGACTTGACACGGAGGAAGGAAAGGGCGTGCTACAGGCCAACGAGGACAATGAGATAAAGACACCGCTGAACAAGCAGCTGGACGACCTGGGACAGTACATCTCGTATGCCAGCTTTGCCATTGGCGCACTGATCGTACTAGGAAGATTGGCTTACTATTACTTCACACTGGACAGCTCGGGTGGTTTTGACTGGGTTGACTTCTTCGAGATGCTGCTCAACTCCATCATGATTGCCGTGGCCCTGATCGTGGTGGCTGTGCCGGAGGGCCTGCCAATGAGCGTGACGGTGAGCCTGGCCCTGAGCATGCGCAAGATGCTGAAGGAGAACAACCTGGTGAGGAAGCTGCATGCCTGCGAGACGATGGGAGCCGCCACAGTGATATGCACGGACAAGACGGGCACGCTGACCGAGAACAAGATGCAGGTGATGGAGTGCTTTGCCACGGACGGGGCGGACATGGAGGTGCTGACACAAGGCATAGCCATCAACTCCACGGCCACCCTATCGGTTGACGAGCATGGTGTGACGAGCACTATAGGCAATCCCACCGAGGGGGCCTTGCTGAAATGGATCGTGGCGAAGGGCTACGACTACGAGGCTATTCGAGAGCATGCATCCGTGAGCAGCGTCGTGCCTTTCTCGACGGAGATAAAGAGAATGGAGACGGTGACGAGCGATGGATGCCGATATGTGAAGGGGGCTCCGGAGGTTGTCATTGACATGTGTGATGACTTCGGTTCTGTCAAGAAAGACGACATTGCGAACAAGTTGAAGGAATATCAGGCCAAGGGTATGCGAACGCTGGCTTTTGCGTATCAGTCTGATGGCGGAAGGCTGATGTTCCAGGCTATCATTGCCATTGCAGACCCTGTGAGAAGTGATGTGGCGGATGCCATAAAGATATGCAGGAACAACGCCCATGTGCGTGTGGTAATGGTGACGGGCGACAACGCCCTGACGGCTGGCGAGATAGCAAAACAGGCAGGTCTTACCGACGATGAAGAACGCGTCATTGCCTTGACCGGCAGTGAGTTTGAGGCACTGAGCGATGAGGACGCAAAGGTGATAATCGGGAATATGGACTTCAAAATCCTTTCGCGCGCAAAGCCAAATGACAAGGCCCGCCTTGTGGGACTGCTGCAGGAACTGGGGCATGTGGTGGCTGTGACGGGCGACGGCACAAATGATGCGCCGGCCTTGAAGAAGGCTCAGGTGGGACTGTCGATGGGTGATGGCACTGCCCGAGCCAAGGAGGCAAGCGACATCACGATTATTGACAATTCATTTGCCAGCATCAACACGGCCATACTGTGGGGGCGCTCGCTGTATCAGAACATACGCAGGTTCATCATTTTCCAGATGACCATCAATGTGGCTGCCTGCCTGATAGTGCTATATGGTGCCTTCATGGGACTCGACTCTCCGCTGAACGTAACGCAGATGCTTTGGGTGAACCTGATCATGGACACCTTTGCTGCCATGGCCTTGTCGTCGTTGCCTGCCGACCCGCGTGTGATGAACGACCATCCGAGAAGGACTGACAGCAAGATCATTGACAGAGGAATGGGAAAGATGATACTTGGTGCGGGCTTGTTCTTCTTCGTGATGCTGGTTATCATCTGGCAGATGCTGAGCCATGGGGAGTATACAACGGTGGTGGACCTGCTGAGGAACTTCGACTTTGACCACATCACAGACTTCTCGAAGGCTACACACGTGCGCAACCCTCACGAGCTGGGCATATTCTTCACCTTCTTCGTATTGCTGCAGTTCTGGAACATCTTCAATGCACGTTATTACAATACGGACAGGAGTCTGATTCAGGACCTGGGAGACATGATCTGTCACCCGACGTCAATATCCAAGCATTACAGTGCCGGATTCCTATCGATCATCGTGGTGATACTGGCAGGTCAGATTCTGATAACCAATGTGTTTGGGGAGATGTTTGGCGTCGAGGCCTTGTCGTTCAACGACTGGATGTGGCTCATTGCCGTCACCTGCCCGGTGCTTGTCATAGGCGACATTTACAGGTTTATACGGAATAGGTTTTAGTGAATAGTGACCTTTCACTAATCCTCATCCCCCAAACGACTAAACGACCAGTTTCCCAAACGACTAACAGCCATGTCAGCAAACAAGAACGCACAGTTGCGATACCAGATTCTGGATCGTTGCTTTAGCAACTTCCACCAACGATATACCATTGACGACCTAGTAGAGGAAGTCAATGATAAGCTCTATGACCTCAACGGCACGGCGGTATCTCTTCGTCAGATTCGCGAGGATATCAAGTTCATGAGGGACAGTGTGGGATTCAATGCCCCCATCGAGGCTTATCCGCTCGAGGGCAGGAAGTGCTACTATCGCTACGCTGACCGTAACTTCACCATCTTCAACAATGAGTTGTCTGTAGAGGAGGTAAGGAACTTGAGCCAGACAGTCAGCATCCTCAGGCGCTTCCGTGGCATGCCTTCGTACGACTGGATTGAAGAGGTGGTATCCGACCTGGAATACCGATTCGGTGGCAAGACGGTGCGAGAGAATGTCATCTCCTTCGACCAGAACGAACGACTGCGAGGCTTGGAACATCTGCCCACGCTGATTGATGCGGCCATCAATCACCAGACAATCCGGTTGTCATACTGTCCGTATAATGGCATTGAGCACGATGTTGTGGTTTTCCCATACCATCTGAAGCAGTTCAACAACCGGTGGTTCCTGTTTGCCTTGGAGGAAGGAAAGAAAAATCCCCAAATCACCACTTTTGCCCTTGACCGCATCCTAAAGGTCAAGAAGGACAATGCCAAGTTCGTGCCGAATACGGAAATAGACTTCAGTCACTACTTCGATGACATTGTCGGAGTGACCTTGATGACCTTGGAAAATACAGAACCAGAGAAGATAGTGCTGCGCTTTTCGGCTGCAAGATTCCCCTATGTGGTGTCAAAACCCTTGCATCCGTCACAGCAGACGCTTAGCGAGGAGGAGTGCACCATACAGCTTAGCGTTCATCCCAACAACGAGCTCCGCACCCTCATCTTCTCCTTCATTCCCGATGTCGAAGTGCTCGCTCCGGCATGGTATCGGGAGGAGGTGAAGAAGAAAATTGAAGAAAATCTGAAAAAATATTTCATCGGTGAAGCTTGACTGCACAATAGGGTCGTACCTTTGCAGCGTCAAACAACAAAAAGAGGTCTTTAATATCTATGAACCACTCAGTAGAAGAGTGCGTGAAGAGTCTCTCCCGTGTTTGCCGCGTCAACGAGCAGTCAAAGACTGTGCGTGTGGTAAAGGGAAGTCTCGGTATTAAGCGCCTAGGCAAGTTGGATTACCTTACAAACCACTGCGGGTGGACAGCTATTTGGGAATAATTCCCGGATCGTCTGTCGGTCAGTGTGAAAGTCGGTAACTCGCACCTAGTCGAAAGTACCAGGCACGCACCATGGATGGGTATCCCGAAGGAAGTAGGGATTGATCCGTAATAGAAAAGGGGCAAAGCGAAACAGTCCCAGGAAACCAAAGTTCGCAAGCAACTTTGAGGCTACCACCCTGCAGCCTGACGTTCCTGAAAAGTAAGTGCGTTTACGTGACAATGCATGAGGCATGCTAATGTCACCGAGGAATAACAAACGACCAGACGGACAGGAGGATGAATTAATTCAACTTCCCGTCCGTCTTATGGTATTATTTCTTCAAGAGTTTTGCATATTGCCTAACTAAAGTAACCATTCGGTGTAGTACAGGTACTAGTACCGATTTATAACAGCAGCAACGGCAATCACTTCAGTTGGAGTAATTGCCGTTGTTGCTATTTCTTGCAC
>JAGHUS010000127.1 GCA_018064685.1 Bacteroidales bacterium
TGCACCCAAATTGGTGAAGAACCACTTTTAAGAAAAAAAGTGGTAAAAAATCCCAGGTGCGACATATCTGCTTGATATTATGTAAGTTGTAGAAGTGATGTTTTGTTTAAAAAGTCCCTAAAAAATTCCCTAACATCATTGAACTTCCCTATCTGGCACAAAAACCACACGGATGCCTACCCATTTTTTCAGCCTTCTCTAGGCTGACAAACTCAATGGGACTTCCGCATTGCTGCAGTCCCATACAGTGTCTGTCGTAGTGATAGGCTTCGGCATAGAGGCCTGTGCAGATGTACACCTCGCCTGGCCCGTCATCATCACCCTTCGACCCGCAGCTGCAACTCGTCAGCTACTAGTCTCTCTCGGCATGCGAATACACTTGCTAGGCGCGTTGTTTTCATTCGCTGCGGTCGCGTCTTACGTTCGCTGCGGTCGCAGCTTGCGTTCGCAGCGGTCGCAACTTGTGTTCGCTGCGGTCGCAGCTTGCGTTCGCAGCAGTCGCGGCTTGCACTCGCAGCGTGTGATATTGGTGATTGTGTCGCGTGTTTTAAATCTGTTATTTTTTTCTTTTGTTTTTTCTTGCGTAACTCAGAAAATTTTGCTATCTTTGCACACATTTAAAACACAATTTGATTATGGCTATTGAGAAGATACCTGTTCTGCTTTTGACAGGATACCTGGGAAGCGGAAAGACGACTTTGCTGAATCGTATTTTGCAGAATAAACGCGGCATTAAATTTGCCGTGATTGTGAACGATATAGGCGAGGTGAATATCGATGCGGAACTGATTGCCAAAGGTGGTATCGTGGGGCAGAACGATGATTCGCTGGTGGCTCTGCAGAATGGCTGCATCTGCTGCACACTGAAGATGGACCTGGTGGAGCAACTGAATGACATCACGCGCATGCATCAGTTCGACTATATCGTCATCGAGGCTAGTGGTATCTGTGAACCGGCTCCTATCGCTCAGACCATCTGTTCTATTCCAAGCATTACTCCTAACTACATCGTCAATGGTCTGCCTGTGCTGGATAGCATCGTGACGGTTGTCGACGCCTTGAGACTGAAGGATGAGTTCTGCGGAGGTAATGACCTTCTGCGTAAGAACCTGGACGAGGACGATATTGAGAATCTGGTGATTCAGCAGATTGAGTTCTGTAACATCATTCTCCTGAACAAGGCTAGTGAGGTGGACGCAAAGGAACTGGGACGTATACGCGAGATAATACGCGCTATTCAGCCTAAAGCCGAAATCATCGAGTGCGACTTCTGCGACGTGGACCTCGACCGACTGGTCAATACTGGTTTGTTCGATTTTGACAAGGTGGCTACAAGTGCTACGTGGATTGATAAAGTGGAAGGGGATGTAGAGGATGATGACGAAGAGCATGACCACCACCACGATGACGATGAGCATGAAGAGCATCACCACCATCATCATGATGACGATGAGCATGAGCCCCACCACCATCATCACGACGAAGATGGGCACGAGGATCACCACCACCATCATCACGACGATGATGAACATGATGAGCACCATCATCATCACGATGACGAAGAGCATGAACATCATCATCACCACGATCATCCTGAAGGCTGCACCTGTGGCCATTGTCATCATCATCACCATAACGAGGAAGAGGGTGAGGCTGAGGAGTATGGTATTGGCACGTTTGTATACTACCGCCGCGAACCGTTCGATCTTGGTCGTTTTGATGAGTTCGTGGCTCGCAAGTGGCCTAAGAGCATTATTCGCGCCAAGGGTATGTGCTACTTCCGCGACGAGCGTGAGACGTGCTACGTGTTCGAGCAGGCCGGAAGACAGGTATCGCTGCGCAATGCGGGACAGTGGTTTGCTATGATGCCAAAGGATGAGTTGCAGGCTATGCTGGAGAAGGAACCAACACTGCGCCGTGACTGGGATGAGGTGTATGGCGACCGTATGCAGAAGCTGGTTTTCATCGGACAGAAGATGGACAAAAAGGAGATAACGCGTCTGCTGGATGAGTGCTTGATGAAGTAGGTGGTAGCTGTGGAAATAGTGTGAGAATAGAAATATCAACCAATAAAAACCTCAAAACCTCAAAACCGTATAACCCCCAAACCCCAAAATACAACTAACTATTTATGAAGAACATCAAATTTATGCTCATGGCTGTGCTGCTGCTTTTGTGCGGCTCGGCAAGAGCTGAGAAAGAGAGTAAAGAAGTGCTTGACATGATTGTCAAGGTGAACGATTTCTGGCAAGCTCATAACACGCCATATTGCCGCGGCTTCTGGGACAATGCTGCCTATTTCACTGGCAATATGGAGGCATACAAGATGACGGGCAAGGCCGAGTACTATGCCTATAGCGACAAGTGGTGCCGTCACAACCAGTGGAAGGGTGCGAAGAGCAACGATAAGAAGAACTGGAAGTATGCATGGTATGGCGAGGGCGATGACTTCGTGCTGTTTGGTGACTGGCAGATATGCTTCCAGACTTACATCGATATGTATAACCTTGTGCCTGCCGACTATAAGGTGGCGCGTGCCAAGGAGGTGATGTCGTATGAGTGCCACATGGCCGACAATAAGTTCTGGTGGTGGGCTGATGCCCTCTACATGGTGATGCCGGTGATGACGAAGATGTACCTGCTGACGGGCGACGAGATGTACCTGGACAAGCTGCACGAGAACTTCCTGTGGAGCGACTCGCTGATGTGGGACAAGGACGAGCAGTTGTACTATCGTGATGGCAAGTATATCTGGCCCAAGGTGAAGACGTCGTGCGACGGTGGCAAGAGTTTCTGGGCACGTGGCGATGGATGGGTGTTGGCCGGACTGGCCAAGGTGCTGGCCGATATGCCCAAGGACTATAAGAACCGAGACATCTTTGTACAGCGTTTCAAGCAGCTGGCCGAGGGTGTGGCACGCGTGCAGCAGGAGGGTGGCTACTGGAGCCGTTCGATGTTGTGCGAGGGTGATGCACCGGGTCCTGAGACCAGTGGTACGGCTTTCTTCTGCTACGGACTGGAGTGGGGTGTGAACAACGGTTACCTGGAGAAGGATAAGTATGCGGCCGTCATCGAGAAGGCTTGGAAATATCTTTCGACAGTGGCTTTGCAGCCCGACGGTAGCATAGGTTATGTGCAGCCTATCGGTGAGAAGCCCGACCCAACGAAGACTGTCAACGAGAAGTCACAGGCTCCCTTCGGAACGGGTGCTTGGCTACTGGCAGCGTGCGAGCGTGTACGATATGTGGATGGCAGCACACATGGCCTGGACGTGAAGCCTGGACAGCCAGGTGTGGCTGCAGGGGCCAAGCAGACGTGCGTGAAGAAGATTGTGAAGAATGGCAGCGACATGGAGCGTCAGGATGTCATCGAACTGGATGCGAAGAGCATCTTCGACCAACTGAAGATTGGTGGCGGACGCCAGATTGTCATCACCGATGGCGACCAGGTGGAGGTGCCTTACCAGCTGACCTATGATGGCAAGTTGCTGGTGCAGGTGTTTGTGGCTCCCAAGTCTAGTACAACGCTTTATATATACAAGGGTCAGCCCAAGCAGTACAGACTGGACTGCAACGGCCGTTTCTATCCCAACCGCGAGGATGACCTGACGTGGGAGAATGACAAGAATGCATGGCGTTTCTACGGACCGAAGATGCACAATAAGGGTGTGAGCGGTTTTGACACCTTCACCAAGAATGTTACCTACCCCATACAGGACCAGCTCTATCAGAACGAGTTGACAAGCTACGGCATCAACGAACAACTGAAGAAGCAGAAGCGTGGCGGTGAGTGGGCTCAGATACATCGTGACCTGTATACCTACCATCGCGATAAGGGTCAGGGTATGGATGCCTATACCGTGGGTGCCACACTGGGTGCAGGAGCACCGGCGTTGATGGATGGCAACAACCTCATACTGCCTGATGTATACGAAAAGGCTGAGATTCTGGACAATGGTCCGCTACGCTTTACGGTGAGCGAGACGATGTATGCCAACAAGGATGGGGTAGTGGAGAAGCGCCTCATCAGTCAGGATCGCGGCACACACATGGCGAAGTTCGTGATTTCGTATGACAAGCTGGAGAGCGCGCAGAATGTATGCGCAGGCATCGTGGTACACGAGAGTCAGCCCGAGGCTTATGTCATCAACAAGAAGGATGGTTTCATTGCCTACAGCGATGCGCTGGATACCCCCAAGGGACAGAATGGCCAGTTGTACATCGGTGTTATCTTCCCCGAGAAGATGAAGGCGCTGAAGTATCTGGCTGCCTCGGAGAAGAAGGCTGGTGGCATCGGTCATGTCATCGGGCAGACTACTTATCGGCCTGGTCAGTTGTTTACCTATTATGCTGGTTCGGCTTGGAGCAAGTATGATGTGCCCAACATGAATGTTTGGTCAACTCTCCTTTCGGGTTATGCCCAGCAACTGAAGCAGCCTCTGACAGTGGAATAATCTCGCTTCGCTATAAGTAAAAATAAAAAAAAGAAAAGTGACCTTTCGCAGTTGTGTGAAAGGTCACTTTTTATAAATAACAGAGTTTTCTCTTTTAAGTGTCGCTTAAAACTTATTCCCCATCCTTTTTGAAGGTGATTTTAAGTATACGGCCGCAGTGTGCGGGGACGAAGAGGCGTACGGGCTCGGTAGAGCAGAATGAGATGTTGAAACGATCGTCCGAAACAAGGCACTTAGCTTGTACGCGTTCCAGTTCGGGAATGTTGTAACACTCGAATACGTGCTTGGGGATGTTTACGCCGAGATGCGTGTCGTAGTTGTCGAAGTTGGCAATGACGAGCAGCAACTCGTTCTCGTAACGACGTATGAAGGCATACTGCGTTGCGGGGTTGAACTCCTCGGTGCGTGGATTGACGTAGGTGAGGTCGAAGAACTCGCCCTGGCTGATGGCCTTCTCCTCGTTGCAGAGATTGAGGATGCGGCTGTAGAACTGTTGCAGCGAGACCTCGGTGGGGGTGAGCTGACGTCCGTCGAACTTACCCTCGTTGCGCCAACGGCGTATGGTATCGACCGTCCAGTAGTCGAAGATGGTGGTTCGTCCGTCACGGCCACTGAAGCCTTCCTGATCCATGCCACGCTCGCCTAGCTCTTGTCCGAAGTAAATCATCATGGGGTTTGTTCCCATGCATGCGCTGACGATGAGTGCAGCACGTCCCTTCTCGGCATCACCGGCAAAGAAGTCGCTGGCAAGACGCTGTTCGTCGTGGTTCTCGAGGAAGTTGAGCATGTGTGGACGTATGTCCTCGATGTTGCGCCAGCACTGTGTGATGCTGCTGGCACCGGCATAGCCGCAGATGACGTTGCGCAGGGTGTCGTAGAGTCCCACCTTGTCGTAGAGATAGTCGAAACCACCGCGATGTATGTAGTTACGATACTCGCAGGGGTTGTATACTTCGGCTACGAAGATGATGTTGGGGAACTGCTCCTTTACCTTGGCGATGGCGTAGGCCCAGAACTCGACAGGAACCATCTCGGCCATGTCGCAGCGGAAGCCGTCAATACCCTTGGCAGCCCAGTAGAGAAGGATGTTGAGCATCTTGTCCCATGTGCTGGGGATAGGGTCGAAGTGATTGCCCGAACCGTGGATGTAGTCTACACCGTAGTTAAGTTTTATAGTCTCATACCAGTCATTTCTGTTTACCCAGGAAGAGAAGTTGTTGTTGCCTGTTGCCTTGGCAGGATACTCGTGGTAGCCCTGCAGGTCGAAGTCGGCAGCGTGAAGCTCTTCGCCAGGGAGATAGTAGAAATTGTTGTTGGGTGAGAAAGCGTAGTCTTTGTTATCTCCTTCACCAAGGTCCTGTACACCCTTTGGTGCCACGTCGGAGTGGTACTGACGAGCCACGTGGTTGGGAACGAAATCGATGATGACCTTCAGTCCCGCGTTGTGTGTGCGGCTGACAAGTGCCTCGAATTCCTTCATGCGAGCCAGCTTGCTGGTGGCCAGATCGGGGTCGATGTCATAGTAGTCGCTGATGGCATATACCGAACCAGCCTTGCCCTTGACGACACCAGGATGTCCGCCGGTGGACAATCCGTAGCCTCCATGTTCGGTTTGTGTGGCATGCTCGATGATGCCTGTGTACCAGATGTGTGTGGCACCAAGCGACTTGATCTGCTGTAGACTGCGTGGCGTGAAGTCGTTCATCAATCCACATCCGTTGGTGACTTTGTCTCCCCAAGGCTCGCATGTGCGGCAGTCGTTACCAAAAAGTCGGGTGAAGACTTGGTAAATGATTAATTTCTCGTTCATTGCGAGTGTGCAATAATGATTTATACCTATTGAATTATTCTGTATTGATGATGGTGGGCGGTTGTAAGGTTTTGCGGTTATATGGTTCTTTCGGTTTTTCGGTTTTTCGGAAATTAGGTTTTGCGGTTATAAGGTTTTAAGATTATTGGTTTTTGCGTTTATTTGGTTATCTCCGTATAACCGTAAGACCTCAAAACCGTATAACCGTAAAAACCTCAAAACCTCAAATCCTCATAACCGTAAAACCTCAAAACCTCATAACCGTAAAACCAATAACCTCAACTTACAGTCCGCGAGCGGTTACTGCATCGTTGCCTTTGGCAATCTTGCCAATCATGCCCTGCAGAGCCTTGCCAGGACCGCACTCGACGAATTCGGTTGCACCGGCAGCAATCATGTTCTGCACCTCCTGAGTCCAACGTACGCTGGCAGTGAGCTGTGCGATGAGGTTCTGCTTGATCTCGGCAGCATCGGTATGAGCCTTTGCGTCGACATTCTGATAAACGGGGCAGATGGGGGTGTGGAACTCGGTCTTCTCGATGGCAGCCTGCAGTTCGTCCTTGGCGGGCTGCATCAGGGGAGAGTGGAATGCACCACCTACGGGCAATACGAGTGCACGTTTTGCACCAGCGGCCTTCAGCTTCTCGCATGCTGCGTTGACGGCCTCTACGTTACCACTGATTACGAGCTGACCGGGACAGTTATAGTTGGCAGGAACGACGACATTGCCTTCTGTGTTGACTTCAGCACAGATCTGCTCGATGGTGGCATCGTCAAGACCTACGATGGCAGCCATGGTGCTGGGTGCTACCTCGCATGCCTTCTGCATAGCCATAGCACGAGCGTAAACGAGCTTCAAGCCGTCCTCGAAACTGAGAGCACCGGCTGCGGTGAGTGCTGAGAGCTCGCCCAAAGAGTGACCTGCTACCATTGCGGGCTTGAACTCGTCGCCCAAGCAGATGGCACTGATGACACTGTGAAGGAATACGGCAGGCTGGGTGACCTTGGTCTGCTTCAGCTCGTCGGCTGTACCCTCGAACATGATGTCGGTGATACGGAAACCGAGGATCTCGTTTGCCTTCTCAAATAACTCTTTTGCCTGAGGATTGTTCTCGTACAGGTCCTTGCCCATACCGCTAAACTGTGCTCCCTGTCCAGGAAAAACAAATGCGTTCATTGTTGTTTCTTTTAAAAAAAATGATTATAACTAATACCTTAAATCTTTACCTTAAAAAGCCTACTTTTGTTAAATTGGCTTAAAATCGGCGCAAATTTACAAATTATTATTGAAAAATGCGCTATAATTGCAGCATAAAATATAAATATGTAGTGTTTTCTTGATGTTTTCTTGCATATATTTAGTGATTTTCTTATTTTTGTATAAAATTTGATAAAAACAAACAACGATTATGAAAAGAATTCTAGTAACGGGAGGCGCAGGTTTTATCGGTTCGCACTTGTGCAAGAGATTGGTTGAAAACGGTGATGATGTTATCTGCCTGGATAACTACTATACCGGTTCGAAGAAAAACGTGTGGGATCTGCTGAAATATGACAACTTCGAGTTGGTGCGTCATGATGTTATCCAGCCATACTGGGCCGAGGTCGACGAGATATACAACCTGGCTTGTCCTGCTTCTCCCATTCACTACCAGAATGACCCTATACAAACCACCAAGACGGCTGTCTTCGGCATCTATAATCTGTGCGGACTGGCTCGCCGTACCGGTGCTAAGATTCTGCACGCCAGTACCAGCGAGGTGTATGGCGACCCTGCCATCCACCCTCAGCCCGAGAGCTACTGGGGAAATGTGAATCCCATCGGCATCCGCTCGTGCTATGACGAGGGTAAGCGTTGCGCCGAGTCGCTGGCTATGGACTACCACCGTCTGCACGGCGTACGCATCAAGCTGATACGTATCTTCAACACCTATGGACCCAAGATGCAGGCTTACGACGGACGTGTGGTGACAAACTTTGTGGTCAGCGCCTTGAAGGGCGAGGATATCACCATCTATGGCGATGGCAAGCAGACAAGAAGCTTCCAGTATGTTGACGACCTTGTGGAGGGTATGATTAAGATGATGGCGACGGAGGACGACTTCACGGGACCTGTCAATATCGGTAACCCTGGCGAGTTCACCATGCTGGAACTGGCTGAGATGGTTATCCGCCTGACAGGCAGCAAGTCGAAGATTACCTTCCTGCCTCTTCCTGCCGACGATCCCAAGCAGCGTCGTCCGGACATTTCGCTGGCTAAGGAGAAACTGAATTGGGAGCCTAAGGTGAAACTAGAGGACGGACTAAAGAAAGTTATAGAATATTTTGAGTCGAGAAGACCTAACTTCTGATTATGAAAAACGTAGAGCAGTACACGAAAGGATTTGTTGACGTCAATCCTAGTGACTTCAGCATCTTTGTTGTAGATGATGTCATGGCCAATGTTCTTCTGATGAAGATGGTATTGGCAAAGGACGGTTATAATGTCATTCAGAGCACCGACCCGACAAAGGTTGTGGAGATGGCTCGTGAGACACCGCCCGACTTGTTCATCCTGGACATCATGATGCCTAAGATTGATGGTATCACGTTGGCTAAGATGATAAAGGAGGATGAGTGCCTCAGAGACATTCCCATCTTGTTCCTTACGGCATTCGAGGACAAGGATACCATGATGAGGGGCTTTGAGGCGGGTGCTTCGGACTATCTTACCAAGCCTTTTGAACGTGACATTCTGCTGGCTCGTGTACGCTCTCAGCTGAAGTTGGTTGCGTCGCGCAATGTCATTGAACAGCAGAATGAGAACCTGAAAGAGATCATCTATGGACGTGACAAGATGTATTCGGTCATTGCCCATGACCTGCGTTCGCCTTTGGGCAGCATCAAGATGACGCTGAAGGCTGTTGAGGACATCCTGCGCGAGATGAACATCGATGAGTCGCTGACGGAATTGATGGTGGAGTCGGGCAAACAGGTGAGTGAGCTCTTCTCGCTTCTTGATAATCTGCTGAAGTGGACGAAGGCCATGACGGGTACGCTGAAGGTTGTGTATCAGACGTTTGATGTGTCGACGATCGTGGTCGGACTGATGGATATGTACCGTAGCGTTGCAGCACAAAAGGGCATCAATCTTGTTGCCGATAATGCAGCCACCTTCTCTGCATTGGTTTATGCTGATGTGGATATGTCGAGCACCGTATTGCGTAATCTTCTTTCAAATGCCATTAAGTTTACCGAGGCTGGTAAGAACATTTACATCGAGGCGAGAGAGGAAGACGGTTTTGTGGTGCTGGGCGTGAGAGATGAGGGCTGCGGTATGACAGAGGATGAGATGAACAGACTCTTCAACAAGGATACGCACTTCACCAAGTACGGAACAAACCGCGAGGAGGGTTCGGGTCTCGGACTTATACTTTGTAAGAACTTTGCTGACATGATGGGTGGCAAGCTCACGTTGACCTCTCAAGTGGGCGTAGGTTCTACCTTCAGCCTGTATATACCGATTAGTAAATAAGGAGGTTATTGAGGATTAGTGAATAGTGAATAGTGAAAAATACCAAATACTGATAATTTATTAATACGTTGGATGAAGTATTAATTGTAGTATCAATTAAAGTATTAAAAGTATTAAAAAGATTAAGTATTATTCACT
>JAGHUS010000174.1 GCA_018064685.1 Bacteroidales bacterium
ATCATATATAGTCCCCATCAATTAAAGTATTAAAAGTATTAAAAAGATTAAGTATTATTCACTTTTCACTTTTCGAATAACCGACCTTCTCCCCACTGACAAAAAAATAAACGCCAACTGCGCACGTTGCAGTTGGCGTTCATTATTATTATTAGTTGTTTAGGATACCCTTTCCCTGCCTTCCCTCAAAGGGGGATGGGCTGCTTTCACATAGTCTATCCCATTCTACGGGAGGCTGGGAGGGGGCTTTTACCACTCCTCGTCCCAGAGATTCTCGCTCTTGGTGAAGAAGTTGTCGTCTTTGTCGTCAGTGGGGACTCCTTCGCCCAATGACGCACCGTCTTCCAATCCGACATTGGATGTTATTACCATAATTTGTTCGCCCTGCAAGTCTATCTTCACATTTTGGGGAATAATATATGTCTTTTTCATCTTCTTATTATCATTTTTTGATTAGCGAATCACCTTGCGGCCATTAACGATGTTGACACCCTTCTGCAGCTTCTGGAGCTTGACGCCCTGCAGGTTGTAGATGGTCTTCTGCTTGTTGTTGCTCATCAGGTTCTCGATAGCTGTCTCGTCGCCACCACTCAGGCTAAAGCCCTTGACACCAGCGCTTTGAGGTACGCAGAGAACAGCACCACCGGCCTTAACCTTGAAGTTTCCGCTACCATCCTCAGCACCAAACCAGAAGCCAAGCTTCGTCTTGTTGGTGTTGTCGCCGTATGCCAGCTTGTAGTAGTTGTTATTACCTTCAACTATAGGACAAGTACCAGTCGTGGGACAAGCAACGAGCATGTTGTCATCTACGGAATTAAGATATTCTGCTTCGGCATCTGCATATTCGAAGGGAACAGCACCATCAAATTCTCCATCTTCAAGCACATATTCGAAAAGAATACCGGTGTTTGCGGGAATGTAAGTGTAGTTTCCATCGTTATTCACTTCACACTGATCGGTACGATGGAGTTCGCCATCAACAAGAGTTACTGCATAAGCTTTAATTGTGGCAGCGCTACTCTCATCTTCATTGATAAATGCTTCGTCAAACTTGATAGCACGATTACTGCTGAAGGTTGCATAGTACTTGTTGTTGCCGGTAGTTGCTACGAAGTTGATGGTACCGTCACTATGAAGAGGAGTGGTAACTGTTGTACAGTAGCCAGAATAGGTGATATCTAATGTAAGTTTGTATAGTTCGATATATCCACTGTTTACGTAATTTGTGGCATTTTTAGAAGTATAGCTACGCCAATCTGTTCCGTCTTTATATTTGCCACAGTAACGAGAATTATTCTTGCCTTGAAGACAGAAAGTGTTTGTTCCGTATTCTTCGATAGTCCAAGAGTCTGAAGTTGTATTTACTCGAAGTCCATTATTATTATTAGTTTCATATAAATATTTGCCTTCAGCATTCTTGATGTAGAATTTGTCTGTTGTGCTAGGCGCGGTCAGCGTGAAAGTCCACTTCATATTTTCTTCTACTGTCCCACTTATCACACCATCAGTAATAGCAGGAGCATCAAGGGCAATTGGTGCAGAAGAAGTTGTTTCGTTAGAAAGAACGAAATCGCCATTTTTGATAACATATGTACCTTCTGCCAAATTTGCTAAAGTTGTTACTTGTTTCCATGTACTAACACCACTTCCATTTACTGTTGCAAAAAGTGCATAGTAAGTTAAATTACTTGTACTCATTTTTGTAGCAGGAGTAACAAGAGAAGGCTTTGTGTCTGTAGGAGATTCAATTTCTGTGGTTACCCAACCAATAAATTTTTTTCCATTGATATCTTCTGGCTTAGAAGGGGTAGTGATAGTTGCGCCTTCTTCTACAGAACCAGATGAAACCGTTGTGCCATTTACGTAGAAGTTGTAAGTGTAAATAGGTGCATAAACTGCATATAGGGTGCAATCTGCGGAAGGGCGGTATGTAGCACCAGCTGTGCCTGCATTTGCTGTCGTAGAACCAGAGTTTGTTGCCCAACCCTTGAATGTGTAACCTGCATTTGCAATTACACTAGGTAGAATTATACCTGCACCTACAGAAGTTTCTGTAAGAGAGGGGGTTGAGCAAGTGCCATTAATGCCAGCGTTGAATTTTACGGTATAGGATGTGCTTGCACCACCGCCGCCACTAGTTAGAGCAGGGCCATCAATTGTGATATTGCCGACATAGCCCTGACCCGAACCTACCTTGCCAGTTTGTGTGTATTTTAAAGTAATTTGATCGCCACTTTTGAGTGCAGTTTGAGTTGTATATGTGACAGACTTGTTTGCACTTGAATTTGACAAGCTCAAAGAAGTCGCGCTAAGGCCGGTTTTTTCATAACTGCCACCATTGACAGAAACAGACAAATTGAATCCTGTCATAGGGGCATTTGAATCCTTGTTGTAATACATGTCTGCAGCAAACACAACATTTGAACCAGCTGCTAAATCAGCAGTAAGCTTCAAGGTTACTGTCATGTCGGTAACTGCTGTAAAAGCATAGCCCTTTGTGCTATTCCAAGTAGAGCCTGAACCATTAAGGTAGAAAACAGATTCGCTGCAAGAACCTGAAGTTGCTGCAAAGTTTGTCTTGTTAGCTGGATAATTTGTGCCTGCAGTACCACTGGCAAATGTCCAAGTTGCATAATTTTCCGCCCACACACTCCCGACACCTGCAATCAGGCACACGAGCATGAGCCATGTTTTAAGTAAATTTTGTTTCATAACAATTGTAATTATTATAAGTATTAATATCCTTTGCACAGATGTATCGGCATAGGTGTTCCGAGACTCGGGAAGGATGTCGGTTTGTCCTTCTGCCCATACAATGTGGCAAAATTACAAAAAGTTACTGACAAACTGCTAAAAAGAAATGGAAAAAAGCTGCGTTGTGTGGCATTTTGCTTTTTTACAAAGTAAAAATTGAATTTGATGCTCCTGTTATCTCTATCCTGTATTATTCAAAAGTTAAGTTTTTAAGTTGAAGAGTTGTAAATTCAAGAAGAATGGAGTCTGTTTGACAACTTTCAATCTTTCCAGCTCATCTTTTAACTTTTAACTCTTAACTATTAACTCCTACATTATAAAGTATGAATAATGTAGGCTATGCGTAACTGTGCATTCCACCCAATAGGTAGTTGACTCCGAAATAGGTCATAAGGAGACAAAGGAGGCAGAGGATGCAGTAGAGGCGGTAGTGGCGGTCGCTGCGGAACCAGGGCAGACTGGCGCTGTGTAGCGGCAGACTGTAGACGAGCAACGTGACGAGGGCCCACGACTCCTTGGGGTCCCAACTCCAGTAGCTGCCCCACGAGATGTTGGCCCACATGGCACCAAGGAAGATGCCGGCGGCCAGGAAGAAGACAGCGTAGCGCAGCAGACTGCGACGGAAGATGCTGACGATGAGGAGGATGTAGGCCACCATGATGACGCTGACGTGGATGACGAGCATGGGCGAACGCAGCACGGGCACCAACGGACGGAAGGCGATGGCGATGACCATGTAGGAGGACAACAGGATGGCAACGAGCCAGAGCACCGTGCTTCCTAGTCTTCCCTTCTTGCGTACATCTTGTCCGTCGGCAAATGCCTTCTTAGAGGGACGGGAGGGCTTGATACCGCACCACACCATGCTGACGGCGAGGAGGAAGTATCCAAGGTAGGTGAGGGCAGTGCCCCAGGGGTCGTAACTGACGGTGAAGAGGCTGCCGTGGAGGTCTTCGTCGTAGGATGTCTGGTAGATGCGGTAGCCGTGGGTGCGGGCTATGTTGTTCATGCTGATGGTGGTCTTGAGGATGCTGTCGTTGTCGGACAGCTGGACATAGCTGAGGTAGTCCTTGGGCGTCTGACCGTCGGCATCGTACTGGATGCGGAAGGAGTCGAGGGCGAGGTAGAAGGGCATGGGCTTCATGTCGAGGATGCCTTCCTCCTGTCCCTTCTGCAGATAGAAACGTGTGGCTTCACCTTCGCGCAGCGGGATGAAGCCGCGATGGCTGGTGAGGTGGGTGGTGAGGGCTCCGGCGAGGATGACGAGGAAGCTGACATGCAGACAGAACACAGCGGGCCGACGCCACATGCGATGTTTGTACATCGACCAGCATCCGCCAAGGGCCACAACGCCCCAAAGGGCTGTGAACCACCACGATCCGTAGCAGTACTGCAATACGAAGGGGGTGCCCATAAAGTGCTCGATAATGGTGATGACGGCGATGACGAGGGCGAGGAGAAGGCTAATATAATTCATAATGCATAATTAGGCTGCGCAATGACTTTTTAATTAAGAATTAAGAAAGAAGAATTAGGCTGGCGCAGTGCTCTTTTCTCCACTAAAATTCTCTCAACACCTCTAAACTCTCAACTACTCTACACTCTAAAGTCTGAACTAGAATTCTTTCAACTAAAATTCTCTAAACTCCCAACTACTCTACACTCTGAACTAGAATTCTTTCAACTAAAATTCTCTAAACTCCCAACTACTCTACACTCTACACTCTAAACTCTGAACTAAAACTCTCTGAACTCCTTGTTCTCTCTTTCTTGTACGGCCATACACTCCATCTCGATGAGCCAGGTGGGACGGCATACGGGGGCGAGGGTGATGACGGTGGGGATGTGGGGGAAGCGCTGGGCGAAGAGCTGGGAGACGGTGTCGTAGTCGGCGGTGTCGCGCAGATAGACGATGATGTGCATGACATCGTCGAAGGTGGTGCCGGCCTCGCTGAGGAGGGTCTCGACGTTCTCCCACATACGGTGGGTCTGCTTGATGATGTCGCCAACGTGTACCACCTCGCCCTTGTTGTTGATGCTGGCGGTGCCTGAGATGAAGACGTGGGCACGGTCGCCATACTCCATGAGGGTGCCGCGCTCGAAGGTGACACCGTACTCGTAAGTGGGGTTGAGGTGGGTGGGCGCATAGAGATAGCGTTGCTGCTGGGGCTCGAAGCCAGTGAGGGCATAGCAGCCTAGCTGTATGATGGCGTGGGGATCGGCAGGATTGCCGCCGATGCCGGTGGAGCTGATATAATGGGTCTGAGCGGTGAGGTTCTGCTGCGTGAAGTTGTCACGGCGGGCACGGACCAGTCCGGCATACTGTGTGTCGACATCGCGCACGAAGAACCAGGTGCGGATGCAGTTGTCGGCCAGTGTGGCGTCGAAGTGCTGCAGGTCGCGCTCGTAGTCCAGCAGCAGGCGCTCGGTCTGCTGTGCGCTGTCGCCCTCGTTGCTGTACATGCCCATCTTCCACAGGTGGCGGTAGCCGTTGTGCTGGCATACGGTCATGCCGTGCTCGTGGGTGATGGTGGTGCCGCTTTGCAGGTAGAGCCATGCCGCTATCTTGCTGCCGTCGAGGGGCTGCTGTTGTATGATGCTGATGGCGATGTCGGGCTCCTGGCGCATGAGGGGCTGCTGGTTGGTGCTGTCGCTCAGGAAGTAACGCTTCATGACGTAGCGTGCTCCCTGCATCTGCGGCTGCTGGATGATCATGTCCTCGGCAGCATAGATGCGTGCCAGCTGGTCGGCAAACTGTTGGCCGCGAGGCTCGACGTGCAGCATGATGTGCCACTCGCCGACTCCCTTCTGGGGGGCGTAGGTGGCGGTCTGGATGGTTACTCCCAGACTCTCTATGTAGTTATTTTCGAGTTTCATGTTGCAAAGGTAATTATTTATTTATAAATAGACAAGTTTTTCTTTCTTAATTCTTTTAAAGGTCTTAAAAGGTTATGGGTTTAAGGTTATGGGTTTATGGTTTATGGGTTTAGGGTAGTTTAGAAAGTTCATAGTTGTTGAGTTGAAAAAGTTAACTTACTAACTTCACACTCTAAACAGTTCCATCACCCTAAGCACTACATTCTCTTATTGCCCACAGTTCTCCATCCACTTGTCGATGAGTCTTCGTGTCTCTTCGAGATTGTCCTTGAACTGGCTGCTGAGCACCTCGGTATGGTTGTAGTGCAGTATGTCGTGACCATCCTCGCTAAGTATCTGATGCAGGAGCGAGGCTTCGGCGTTGCCGGCTACGACGCGTGTGGCGCCCTCCTTGGTGGTGCTGGGGGCGTTGACGAGATTTGCATAGCTGTGTCCCTCGGTCAGGTCGAGTCCGGCTGCTTTCCTGCCATTGGCTCCGTGGCATTGTATGCAGGCACGGTCAAAAACGCCTCGCTGCAGGCAACCTAGCATGCTGAGGTCTATGTGGCCCAGATCCAGACGTATGGTATCGTCGCTCTCGGCATAGTCCTCGAGGTTGAGGCTGACGAGGGTGAGAAGTCGTTTGCGCAGTTTGTTGGTGATGGCCAGCTCGACGGTACTGGTGCTGCTATCTATGTGTGTGAGGGTCAGTGAGATGGGTGTGTTGCCATCGGCTGTGGGCAGTATGCGTTGCGTCACGGCATACTGGTTGCCTTGGGCGAAGCATGCCAGTGCCAGGTGACTGTCGTCGGACCAGTCGTCCAATCCGCGAGCCGTTGCTGTCAGCTTCACGCACTTACCCTCGCTGCGCACTTCGTAGTCGCGCTCGGTGATGTCTCCGCTGTCGCATGCGACAAGGAGGAGAAGAGGAAGGAGCTTATAATTCATAATTCATAGTTCATAATTCAGCCCCCTTCTGCCTACGGCATCTCCCCCGAGGGGGCTTTTTCCTCAGGGAGCTAGAGGGGGCTTTTTAAAAACTGTATTGCAGTTGCAGACAAGCGGTGTGGGTGGCGATGCCGAGGTCGTCGTTGTCGCGGTCGAGCTGTGTGGCGTGTCCGTAGCGGCCTGTGAACTGGTACATGGCACTGAGCTTGAGGTTGCAGCGTGGGATGTAGTAGTTCATGACCACGGCGGGCATGTTCAGGAAACCGTCCTTGGCAGTGCCGTTGCGATCCATGAAGTCGTAGCGCAATCCGCCCTGCAGGATGGGGGTGAAGAAGTAGCCTGCCTGTGCATAGGCTCCCCAGTAGTTGTATGTCTCGTTTATCTTTTGCCGTTTGGTGAAGCCAACGTGCATCCAGTATGCCTCGGCGGCTACATACCAGCGGTTCAGCAGCATGGAGAACTCGGCAGCCAGACGTGCGTCGTTGGTGCTCTCGTTCTCGCTCTCGACGTTCAGTCCGCCACTCACGCCAAACTGCATGTGCCTGCTCTTGAGCATCTTGCTGTTGCCCTGTGTGGCAGGCATCCTACCCCATGGCATGAAGGTGAGTCGGCCGGCATAGAGCAGGGAGGGTATGTGCCAGTCGTCGCTGAAGGTCTTGGTGGCGGTATTGACGCTGCTGCCCGACCCGTTCCAGAGTCCAACCTCATAGCCCATGAGCCATGTTTTGTCCCGTTTCATCGTGTTTTTGGTTAGTGGTGTGATGCCGTGAAACTCCACTCCGATGTCGAAGCCGGTACCGATGCTGGGAGTTACGGCATTGAGACTGTAGGGCATGATGGTGGTGGCGGTGAGCGAGGTGGGGAGAGATGGGAAGAGGGTCTCGCCCAAGGTGGTGAGGTAGGCGTGTGTGAAGGGCGTCTTGAACTTACCCGCACGGAAGCGGGCAGCAGGATTGATGCGGTAGTCCACCCATGCCTGCTGTAGTATGTTGGCCCCGGTGGCGGCTGCGTTGATGCTGACGTTGTAGTCCAGACGGCTGAAGGTGGTGCCGGTGAAACCGATGATGGCATAGGGAATGGCGAAACCGCTGTTGGCCACGTTGTCCTGGTTGTAGGCAGGGTCGAGACCCTCGCTGTCGTAGTAGTTGAGCGTGCCCTTGGTCTGGACAAAGAGGTAGGGCTTGAAGACAAAGCTGCTGTCCTTGCTCTGCAGGGTGAAGCCGCGGTTGTCGGCAATGCCCAGCACGCCGTTCTCCATATCTATCCTATCGCTTTGTGCAAAGATGTGCAAAGATGCGATGGATAGGGCAAAAAATAGTATTTTTCTCATAGCGATTCCAGGAATTTTATTAAAGTGTTGCGATCGTCTTTATGCATGTTTTTGAATAGGTTTTTCGATGCCTCGCCTTCACCACCGTGCCACATGATGGCCTCGACGAAGTTGCGTGCACGGCCATCGTGCAGGAAGTAGGTGTGAGCGTTGACTTTTTCCTGCAGTCCGATACCCCATAGTGGAGTTGTTCGCCACTCGTTGCCACGTGCCAGTCCGCTGACGTAGTTGTCGTTGAGTCCGACGCCCATGATCTCACTGCCCATGTCGTGCAGCAGGAAGTCGCTGTAGGGGTGGATGGTCTGGTTGCCCAGCCAGGGCAGTTCGGTGCCGTTGAGCAGGGTGGCTCCCCGTGGACGTGTGTGTAGGGTGGTGGTGTGGCACAGGTGGCACTTTGCCTCGTAGAATTTCTTCTCGCCCATGGCAATGTATTCGCGTTCGCTTATCTCTCGCCCCTTGTATGTCATCTTGATGTGACTGCTGCCCAGTCGGCGTGCCGGTACACCCAGCCCGTGCATGTAGTAGTCGACATTCTCCATGTCCTCGGTCGATACGTCGAGTCGGTCGTAGAGGAGTCCCATCATCGACCCTTCCTGCATTTGCTGTTGTCCCTCGCATATCTTCTCGGGATAGCGGCTGTTGGTGGCTCCCATGTCGCTGGAAAAGCCCAGTTCAACGGTAAGATCGGCATGTTGTGCCTTGTTGCCCGAGAGTCCCAATTGCAGCTTTCCGCGCTCGTTGATGTAGTTACAGCGTCCGCTGATGCCATACTCGGGGTAGTTGGACTGTCGTGCCAGCGCCTCGATTTCGTTGCGGTCGAGCGCCATGATCTGTCCCATGCCCACATGGCGCAGTGGTATGCGCACGGTGCAGTAGAGTTCGTCGGGGCTAATAGGCTGGTCGGTGTCGGCGTATTTAGCATACCAGTCGGTGATGGTGTACTGCGGATAGGCAAGTGAATAAGGTTCGCCGTCGGGGAATGTAAACTGCTGTTCCGTCCACCGGCATTCCAGTTTGCCCTCGGCAGTGACGCCGTAGATGCTCTGGTCGTGCAGCACTCGTCCGTAGTTCTGGAAGAAAGCTCCATTCTTGCGGGTGACATACACCAGCATGCTGCTGAAGCCGTACTCGCCCGATCCGTAGACGGGGGTACCGTCGGCATCGGTGCCCGTCTGAGTCCACAGGGCGGGTTTTGTGCGTCCGGCATTGCGATGGCACGATCCGCACGAATAACCGGCATAGACGGGACCCAGTCCCTGACTCTGCGAGAGGGCATTGTCATAAAGTGCGTCACCCTTGGTGAAACGCTTCTGGTTGGATGGTACGGACGAAACCCACTGGGCATCAGTGTCGTAGGCGAAGGAGGAGTTGATGAAGACCGTTGAGCTGCCGGCGCTGAGGGCATAACCCTCGGGGGCATTGAGCGGTGTCATCGCATCCTCGGCTTCGCATGCGGCAAAGGAAAGGGCTATGATGGGTATTAGGAGTTTGTGGCTCATCTTATCTTTCTAGGTTCTCCATTCTTGAACAGCAGGAACTCGAGGGTGTGGAAGCCGCGCACGTTCTGTGCAGCCTCTATCACCTCGCTCTCCTCGTCGAACTCACCTTCCCACTCCAGATCCTCGAAGTTGCCACTGGTCAGTTTGTTGGCGAGGGCAGCTGCGTCGAGGGGCCATGAGTCCATGTTGGGGTCTAGGCCGAGGTCGGCCACAGGTCCGAAGAGGAATGCTTCGCTCTTCTCCCACGGGGCGCGTGCTGCCAGCCAAGCCTCGGCAGCTGCCTCGAAGGTGCGGTTGCTGGGATTGTTGGCGAGGTTGCGCACGGCAGTGTTGAGGGTGGTGTTGAGCAGTACGAGGTTGCTGTAGGTTGGCAGTACAACATTGTCTACGTAGTTCACCACGATGTCTTTGAGGTCCTCCTCGCCGGCCTCCATCATTATGGCTTTCAGTTTGTTGCTTAGCAGACTCTCGAGATTGCTACATGCCTGCTGTGCGGCCAGTACGCTGGGATTGCCGATGTGACTGCGGAAGGGGGCTGCCACACTCTCGATGGCTGTGATGGCACTGGTGATGGCAACTTTCATCTCGGTGTAGAGAGTGTTGTTGTGCTGTTTCAGATACGAGGCTATGGAGTGTGTGGCCTCTGTGCCGTTGTCGCTGCCGTTGAAGGCGTTCTGGATGCTGCGTATATTGTTGGCGTAGTCGTCGATAGAGTGGAAGCTGTACCAAGACTCGACGGCATAGACTGCCTCGGTGTACTTGCCGTTCTCCCAGAGGTCGCGTGGCTCACCTATCTTGGCAGTTCCCACCTCGTTGGCGATGTCGGCGCATCCCTCGATGATCTCCTGCAGACAGGCAGCATAGCTCTTGTAGCTGGTGTTGGTAGCGCTGGGATGCTTGAATGTCTCGGCATATGCTTCGCCACCGTTATAGCTCTCGGCCCATGCACGGCGCAGCGATGTAGCGTCCTTGGTGAGGAGATTGGCCACTTGCACAGCATACTGGGTCCAGTTGGTCAGGTTCTGCTCGTTGATGTCCAGCTCGTCTTCCTCGATGCTCACTTCCTTGGTGCCTTCGGGGATGGATTGTACTACGGTGTCATCGCCGCATGAGGCGATACACATGCCCAGTGATAGCAGGGCGACAGATAGAATGTTCTTTTTCATTTTTTTATTATTTATTTTCGGTTACTCGATTAGACGTTTATTCGATTATTCGATTACTCGATTCTTCGATTATTCGGTAGCTTGATTTTTCGTGTAATCTTCCACCCACATCTTGCTCTTCCCCTTTAGGGGGGTGGGGGGTCTTTTTACTTCTTCCAGAACCAGTTGGTGAATGCCACGCCTATAGCGAACTCATTTTCGTTATTACACTTACCATCGGCAATGCGTCGGGTGGTGTAATCGGCCTTGACAACCAGATAGGGTAGGGGACGGTAGTTGATGCCGGCTACCCACATGGATGTCTTGAGGCGCGGATCGGCGGGAGTACTGGAGTATTTGTCGACTACGACCTTCTGCTGCGGGTTGTAGTATTCGTAGCGGGCGAAGGGGATGATGTCGGGCATGCGATGGTTGTGAGTGAAGTTTTTCAGGCGCACGCCTGCCTCCATGCCATAGCTCACCCCTCGCTGGGCGATGGGGGCTGTGCGGGAATAGGGTGAGAGGTTGCTGAGGCGTGAGTTCTTGGCGCTGAGCTGGCTGCTGTTGCCCACGTTTCCGCTCAGGATGTTTCCACGCGCAGTGAAGTAGCGGTGCTGGTACTGTGCATCCACGCTCCACAGTGTGACGGGAATCTTGAAATTATACGTCTGCGGTTTGTCGGCGTTGCTGCCTGCGTTGTGGCAGTAGTATACGGATGCACCGAGGCGCAGGCCCGGGATGCCCTTGTACTGGATGCGTGCCGCATAGCCGGGACTGGTGAAGTTATCCGCCTCGAAAATGCCCTGCCGGCCACTGCCCACCCAGGTGTTACGGTCGAAGCCGTTGGGGTTGAGGCCCGAGACGACCATCGCCTCGTAGTCGAACGATGTCCATCTGCGTCCTAACTGGCCCGAGATGGAGAGTCCCGTCTCGTGCCAGGTGCTGGGCAGAAGGGTCGTCTCGCCCTCGGGACGCACGGTACCGAAGAAGAGGATGGGTTCGTGGTGACTGTTGGTGAGTCCGACGGGCACGATCATGTGTCCGGCACGCAGGGTGAAGTGGCTGTTTGGCCGATAGCTGATGTGGAACTGTTCCAGTGCCACTTCGCCACCCTTCTCCACCTCGGTTTCGTACTCGCCGTTCTCGGTGTTCTCCAGTTCGATGGCGCTGCCCGTTCCGCCAGCTTCGAACTCCACCTCGACACCCAGCGACCAGTGTGCATTGAACTTATAGTCGCCTGCCACTACGAAGCGTGGGATGGCCACGGTGGCACGGTGCGTACTGCTGTTGCCCATTGCCGTTCCATTGAAGCGGTTGATGCCGTAGTTCTTGAAGGATGCTACCATCTCTCCGTAGCCTCCGATGCGGAATTTCTGATACGAGTCATACTCGGTGCTGTCGGTGTTCTGCTGGGCATTGGCACTGAGCGTGCTGGCCGTCAGAAGTGCTATTGTCAATAACTTTTTCATCGCTATTTCTGGTTCATTTTTGAATTGCGGTGCAAAGTTACAGCCTTTTCGTGATGCGTGCAATACACAAAAAATGTGATTTTTAGTGAGTATAGAGCCCGCCCTGTCATCAATTTTAAGTAAAAATTTGCGTATATGCTCAAAAAGCAGTAATTTTGCAGCCGATTTCACGGGTACGCCCGTATATATATAAGGTAAAAAGACAATGCAGAACATTAGAAACGTAGCGATCATTGCCCATGTAGACCATGGCAAGACCACGCTGGTAGACAAGATGCTGCTGGCCGGAAACCTCTTCCGCGACAACCAGCAGACGGGTGAGCTGATGCTTGACAACAATGAGTTGGAGCGTGAGCGCGGCATCACCATCCTCTCGAAGAACGTAAGCATCCAATACAAGGATACGAAGATCAACATCATTGACACCCCGGGACACAGCGACTTTGGCGGCGAGGTGGAGCGTGTGCTGAATATGGCCGACGGCTGTCTGCTGTTGGTGGATGCCTTTGAGGGTCCCATGCCTCAGACGCGTTTCGTGCTGCAGAAGGCGCTCGAGATAGGACTGAAGCCCGTGGTGGTCATCAACAAGGTGGACAAGCCCAACTGCCGCCCCGAGGAGGTGCACGAGATGGTCTTCGACCTGATGTGTGACCTCGATGCCACCGAGGAGCAGCTCGACTTCCCCGTCATATACGGTTCGGCCAAGCAGGGCTGGATGGGCGAGGACTGGCAGACGCCTACCGATAATATCACCTACTTGCTGGACAGCATCCTGGAGCATGTGCCCGCTCCCGAACAGCTGGAGGGTACCCCCCAGATGCTCATCACCAGTCTGGACTACAGCACCTACACCGGTCGTATCGCCGTGGGCCGTGTGCATCGCGGCACACTGCGCTCGGGTCAGCAGATCACCATTGCTCACCGTGACGGCAGCGTGGAGAAGACCAAGATCAAGGAGCTGCACACCTTCGAGGGTATGGGGCACCGTGCTGCCGACTCGGTCAGCTCGGGTGACATCTGTGCCGTCATCGGACTGTCGAACTTCGAGATCGGTGACACCATCTGCGACCCCGAGGAGCCCGAGGCACTGCCCACCATCAGCATCGACGAGCCCACCATGTCCATGCTCTTCACCATCAACGACTCGCCCTTCTTCGGCAAGGAGGGTAAGTTCTGCACGAGCCGCCACATCAGCGACCGTCTGCAGAAGGAGCTGGAGAAGAACCTGGCTCTGCGTGTCGAGGAGGTAGAGGGATGCATGGATCGCTGGATTGTGAGCGGACGTGGCGTGCTGCACCTCAGTGTGCTGGTCGAGACCATGCGTCGCGAGGGCTACGAACTGCAGGTGGGTCAGCCACAGGTCATCTACAAGGAGATAAACGGCATGAAGTGCGAGCCCATCGAGGAGATGACCATCAACGTGCCCGAGGAGTTCGCCTCGAAGATGATTGACATGGTGACACGCCGCAAGGGCGAGATGACCAGCATGGAGGCTCAAGGCGAGCGTGTGAATATCGAGTTCAACATCCCTAGCCGTGGCATCATCGGATTGCGCACCAACATGCTCACTGCCAGCCAGGGTGAGGCCATCATTGCACACCGCTTCAAGGAGTACCAGCCCTACAAGGGCGAGATAGAGCGCCGCGTGAATGGTTCGATGATTGCGCTTGAAGGTGGTAATGCATACGCCTATTCTATCGACCACCTGCAGGATCGTGGTAAGTTCTTCATCAACCCCCAACAGCAGGTATATGCCGGACAGGTGGTGGGCGAGCACGTCCACGAGAACGACCTTGTCATCAACGTGTGCAAGGCCAAGCAGCTGACCAACGTGCGTGCCAGCGGTACCGACGAGAAGGCCCGCATCATCCCTCCCATACAGTTCTCGCTCGAGGAGGCTTTGGAGTACATCAAGGAGGACGAGTACGTAGAGGTGACACCTCTCTCCATGCGTATGCGCAAGGTCATCCTCGACCATCTGGAGCGCAAGAGAGTGAAGAACCGCGGCGAGGAATAACGCTTCGCTTCACTTATTTATCACACGAAGGCACGAAGGCCACGAAGATAATTCTTGAAAGAGAAAGCTTCGTTATCTTCGTGCCTTCGTGCGCAATTTCCTCACAATCTCACAACCTCATAACCTCACAACCTCATAACCTCATAACCGCATAACCTCAGAACCTGATATCCTCATAACCTCATAACCTCATTTCCTCATAACCTCATAACCTCATAACCTCATAACCTCATAACCTCATAACCTCATAACCGTTGTATATATTATATATAAGGTGTGGTGAAATGGATTGTTTTTGCTCGTTATCAATCGGCAAATGCTCGTTTTGCTGAAATAATACAGAAAAAGGGGGATTTCTCCCCTTTTTTCATTATTATGAGCGAATTTTTGCATTTTTTTTATCATTTGTGATAGAAAATTACAGAAAAATTTGTTCGTATCGCGCGAAAATCGTAATTTCGCCCTGTAATATTGTAACCAAAACTATGAATTAGTGTTCTGAAAGCCTAAAAAACAACCAACATTCTCGTTTTTGCGTTACTATTTAGCGAGGGAAAACAAAGAATTAACTTTTTAAACCAAAACAATTTATTAACCTTTAAAAACCAATTGTTATGAAGAAGTTTTTTACTCTCATTGCAGCAATGGTTGCATCTACTTTCAGTATGATGGCGCAAGATCCTGAGTGGGGTGATAATATCAATCCCAACTCGGACTTCGAAGGTACCGACTTCTCATGGGTCGCTGCTAAAAGTAGCGATGGTGCTCTGTACGTAGCCAGTGAGGAGATTGCTACTAATTGCATCAACGAGGAAGATGGAAATCATTTCTTGCAGGTTTATTCTAAGGAGAACCCTGCTTACCCTTGGGATGCCCAGTATTGGATCGTTCTCCCCTCTGACGTAGAGGTTGGTGAGCAGTTCTACATCTCATTCAAGTACCGTGCTCGTTGGAATGACGACACTGTCGAGTCTATGACTGTAGGTTCGCAGGGTCATACCACTCCCGGTAACTATCTGGACAACAACGGTATTGGCGATCTCGAGTTCACCAAGGAGTGGAAGGAGTTCGAGGGCGTGTTCAAGCCCAGCAACGGACAGCGGTCTATCGCTTTCAACCTGGCTCAGAGTCAGGGTGCCTTCGAGGCTTACTATGACTTGGACGACCTCGTGATCAAGCGCGAGAAGGCTGACGAGTCATTGGTTCCCTACTGGAAGAAGATCGTTACCAACGGCGACTTCGAGGGTGACAACACTACCAACTACATCGTTCGTATCAAAGGTGGTAGCGGCGACTACAACCCCACTCCCGAGGAGGGTATCGGTGTTGATGGTTCGAAGGGTATCAAGATGACCGTACCCGGCAAGAACGGTGGCGACTCATGGGCTTCACAGTTCTTCATCAAGCTGAACGAAGCATTGCCCGACGGCGAGATGCTGAAGGTGTCGTTCGACTATCGTGCTGATGCTGACATGACCAACGCTGTCGAGACTCAGGCTCACGGTTCTACCGCTGGTGGTTACAACCATCACCAGTGTATCGGTAACCCCAAGTTCACCAGCGAGTGGCAGCACTACGAGTACACCGTGGCTGTTACTGGCGATATGTCAAAGTCTGACAACGTATTCCAGCACATTGCTTTCAACCTGGCTGTAGATGATGAGGTACGTACCCTCTATTTCGATAACATCCAGTGCAAGCACAAGGTGATGGTTCCCCTGGGCGACAACCCCGCAGCTCTTGACCTTCAGGAGTATATGGACGAGCTGAACGAGAAGTATGCTGAGATGAACCTCTCTGCTTTCAAGGCTAACAGTGCTATCCGCGACGAGTTCAGCCAGGCATTTGTTGAAGCTCAGAGTCTAGCTGACGATGCTGACTATGAGGCTGTAAATGACGAGCTGCGTGCTGTTGAGAGCAAGTTTGCCAACAGTATCAAGGACTACACCAACCTCTTCAACCACATCAATATGATCAAGGAGAAGGCTGAGCTGGCATCCGATGGTGGTTTCATCGACTTGTCTACTGCCCTTGAGGCAATCATCGAGCCCCTCGAGTCTCAGTACGAGGAAGAGGTTTGGACCAAGGAGGATATCATCGCTGCTATCGACGACGAGCGCATCAACAACATGTGCTCTGAGTCCATCCTGGCTAACATGAAGGCTGGCGACAACATCAGCGCTATCATTGTTAATCCTAAGTACACATTCGGCAGCATGGGTTGGAACGGTGGCGTAACCGTTAACTGGGGTGCCGCTGAGCGCTATCACACTGGTTTCGACGTTAGCCAGACCATCAAGGGCCTGAAGAAGGGTGCTTATGTAATCAAGGTTAACGGCTTCCAGCGTATCGACGACGAGGGTGACATGAATGCTGTCCTCTATGCTAATGCTGCAAGCAAGCTGCTTGTAAACCGCGACTTGGCTGACGACGCTCCCGAGGGTGACGCTCCCAACGATATGGGTAGCGCTGCTAATGCTTTCGCTGATGGCTGCTATGCCAACGAGCTGAGCGCTGTCCTGACCGAGGATGGTGACCTTAAGATTGGTGTGAAGGGTACCGACACCCACATCTGGACCATCTGGGATAACTTCCAGATTATCTACAAGGGTGAGGATAAGGCCGTATTGGCTCAGGCTATCCTCGACCAGGTTGATGCTACCGAGAATGTTGAGTTCAACCTCGAGTTTGATGAGTTGCTGAACAACGAGATCATCGAGAAGGAGGGTAACCTCGTTTCTGCTGCCAGAAAGATGGCTGATAACATTGCTACTGCTTCAGAGGAGGAAATCAACAAGATGATTGCTGACCTCCAGAATATCATCGACGAGATGAACGAGGTGAGCAAGGTTGTCAAGACCGTTCAGGATGCTTACACTGCATACCAGGATACATACGATGAGTATTATGAAGAGGCTCCTGCCGATGTTAAGGGCCGTGCCGACAAGGTTACTGCTATCCTTAACTCTGAGGACGGATTCCTGGCACTCAGCACCGAGGAGCTGAAGACCTTCGCTTCTGAGCTCGTTGACCTGTCTAGCATCATGAAGATCAAGGCTGCTGCCTTCGATGCTACCGATGCAGCTCCCTTCGACTTCACCTATCTGTTCGTTGATCCCGACTTCGAGGATTACGCTGAGGTTGGCGCAAACAAGAACTATCCCGGTTGGAGCGGTTCGGGCTTCGGTACTGGTGGTGGTACTGCTGGTCCTGTAGCTGAGCGTTGGAACCAGGCTAACGGTTTCGATACCTATGTTGACTTCTCTTACCTGCCCGCAGGTACCTACTCTCTGACTTGCGACGGTGCTTCACGTTACGGCGCTAACGGCGACATCGTAGCTAACGACTACGCTATCCTGATGGGTGAGAAGGAGAACGACAAGCCCGTATATCTCTATGCTACCACTTCTCTCGGCACCGACGAGGCACTCCTGCACAACATCTGTGAGGGTAAGATGACCGAGGCTGAGGCTGAGAAGGTTGTCAACACCGAGGAGAACAGCAACATCATCAAGATCACTATTGACGACGTTGTTTACTACGTTCCCGATCAGCTTGCAACTGCCGACTCTTGGATCCAGGCTGGTAAGTACCTCAAGAACGAGGTTATCTTCAAGGTTCCCGCTGATGGCAAGGCTCGCGTAGGTATCAAGAAGGCTAGCGGTGTTGCTAATGACTGGGTGTTCGCTGACAACTTCGCACTGACTTACTACGGTGCTAACAGCGAGAAGGTTCCCACCGCTATCGAGGACATCCAGGTTGCTCCTGTAGCAGCTGCTAAGGGTATCTTCACCATCAGTGGTGTACGCATCAACAGCGCTAAGAAGGCTGGCCTCTACATCATCAATGGCAAGAAGGTAATGGTAAAGTAAATCGTTAACAGGATTAAGGGAAAAAGCCCTTGACCCCATAACAAACAACAATCGAGAGGGAATCACGTCACAGTAGCGTGATTCCCTCTCTTCTTATATTAGTATGTTACAGGCTGCTTTGCAAATAGTTGTTGCGAAACTCGGTGGGTGTACATCCCTTATGTTTTTTGAAGCAACGGTTGAAGTGTGAGACGGTGTTAAAGCCACAGTCGTAACAGATCTCGGCCACAGTCTGTGCGCCCAGTAGAAGTTGCCGGGAGGCATGCCCTAGCCGCACGTCGATGATATAGTCTGACACGCTCTTGCCTGTATGCTGTGAGAAGTATCGGCTGAAGGAGGTAGGTGTCAGGTCGATGAGTGCGGCTAGGTCTTGCAACCTTATCTCCTCGCGAAAGTTGCGCTCTATGTATTGGCGTATCTTCTGAATGCGAAGGCTGTCGCTGTCCAGCTGGCTATGTGCAAAGGCTGTGGTGGAGAGCTGGTGGCAGTCATCTGTCTCCGACAGGTCGTAGAGAATGCTCAGCACTTTCAAAAAGCTGTGGAAGCCCGGCTTCATGCGTGCCAGGGCGTACAGGTTGTCATACACTTTTCGAATAGCATTTGTACCGAAGCTTATGCCACTCTGCGCACGTTGCAGCAGATGGGATATCGAGGCGAAGTCGTTGCGTGAGAGCAGATCGTCGCCTAAAAGGTCGGCCGGTATCTGTATTGTTATCTCGTGTACGTTGTCCATGCTGCATCGGTCTTGCTGCCAAGCGTGGATAAGATTGCTGCCGATGAGCGTCAGGTCGTAGATGCCCACCTCCTCAATGCTGTCGCCCACCAGTCGGCGTGCGCCCTCGGCATGCTCCAGGAAGTTCAGTTCGACAGCCCTGTGGCGATGCAAGGGATAGGAGAATGCCGTCTTGCTGCGCTCTACGACGTAGATGCAGTCCTTCTCGCTCAGCGGTGTTATTTCAGAGAGAATGTCCATTGTATTCTTATACAGATTGGCTATGTGTTGGTTTGCTTGGCTGCAAAGTTAGGAAAAAAGTTGCAGACAAGTGTGCGAATGCATCCTTTTCGTTAAGGTAATGTTATAATAGTGTTATATTATGGCAAAATAGGCAAAATGTGTGGTACGATTTTGCCGCCTGTAGGCTATCTGTGCAATAAATGGATAAAATGCGCATATCCTTTAATGTGCAAAGTTCGTAATTTTGCCATCGTGAAAATGTATCATTCGAACTAATCTAACAATTAATGTGTCATGAAACGATTTCTACTTTCCATGCTTGCCGCCCTGCTATGGATGGGTGCAAGTGCAAAGATCGACGTTGACTACTCCAATCGGTATGACGAGGGTACGAACACTATTACGGCTCCCAGTGGATGGGGGTGGTACACCTCGGCCAGTTTGAGCAACAATTACGAGATTGCTGAATGCGACTACTTGTACATTAAGTATTCGGCTTCTTGCAATTTCAACCTTCTCATTCAAGATACGAGTTGGCAGAATATCTACAGTGTGACCTGCCATGCGAGCGAGAACGAGGCATACATCAAACTCGTCCCCGGTGCCTATCCTGCCTATTCACAACTCGTTATTCAGAACCACAGCGAGGGTAGCATCACCATCGAGAAACTGTACTTCTGCTCAGAGCAGGAGTTCTACAATCCGGCTCCCGATGATCTGGAGGGCGCACGTGCCAATCTGGTGGAGATTTATATGCGCTACCAGAAACTGCAAGATAAATACGTGGCAGGAACAGGATTCGGCAACTATCCTGAGGAACTGGTACAGGCCTTCAACGATGCACTGAATGCAGCTCTTATCCTCGATGACAATGAAGGACAGAACCTTACCGTAGAGCAGCTCAATGCCATGTCGCAAGCCATCGTGGATGCCTACAAGGCACTTGAGGCTGGACAGATACGCTACCAACCCACCAACGGCTACTATCGCTTCGTAGGCGCGCGTATGTATGTAAATGGTAGTGACGAATATGGCTACAACGACGTGGTGAAGGCCATGTACAGTACCAATACGGGCGATAATGGCTGGAATACCCTCGACGTGAACGATCCCACCTACCTGTGGACCATTGAGCGACAGGACGATGGCAACTATCTGCTCCAGAATGCCAGCAGCAAACTCAACTTCACTAGTGCAGAAAAATGTACGGATGGCGTGAAGTACATCGCCTTCGATGCCCTCACCAAACCTGAAGGTGGTTACGACTTGGGTTACACCCTCAGTACGGACGGCGACATCGTGGTCTTCAATTTCCGCATGAGCGACCAGGCTGCAGGCGACAAGAACTACGTACACATGAACTGGCACAATGGTGGCACAGGATGGAACGGCCCCATGACTACTTGGTACAACTCGGTAAATGACAGCGGTGCCACGGAGTGGTATCTGCAGCCCGTTGATGATGAGGTGGCTAAGGCACTGCTCGACGAGACAGCCTATGAGCGCGACTTCGTGGTTGTGCTGGCCGATGCCAAGGAGAAGCTGAGCATTGCCGACGATAAGACGCTCGTCAAACTCATCACCGAGGCCAGCCAATTCAGCAGTCCCGTCAGTCAGAACGACTTTGGCAGCAAGGATGGTGGCAACCTGAGCGAGGGTGTACTCATTGATGGCGATGTCAACAGCTACTGGCACAGCGTATGGAGTACTGGCACGGCAGAGACAGGCAGCCACTACATCCAGATAGAACTGGCAGAACCCATCAGCGGTGAACTGGTATTTGAATTCTCGCGTCGTATGACGGACAGCAACCACTTGACCAAATGGGGCATCTATGGCAGCGACAGTCCTGACGGCGAGAAATATGACTATGAGTGGATTGTAGACCTTGACACTCCCTTCGGAGAAAAGGGCGAGACCATCAAGCGCACCATCACCATCGACGCAGAAAAGAGCTTCCAGTATCTCCGTTTCTATTGCGAGAGCCAGGGCTTCTTCCACTTGAGCGAGATGCAGCTTTATCAGACATTTGACAATCCCACCAACCAGGCATCCATGATGGGTGAGGTATACACTAATCTGAAGAGTGCCGTAGAGAAGGCAAGTGCCATCGAGGAAGACGCTTTGACCAAGGCAGACTATGAGGCACTGAAGGCAGCCTATGATTCCTTCATCGCCATATTTGTTGATCCCACCGACCTGCGCAAGCTCATCAAAGAGGCAGAACCCGTACTGAAGCTCTATGCCGAGGGCAACAATCCCGGTCAGTGGAGCGAGGATCCCAGCAACGGCCTGGGCAAGGATCTGGCCGATGCCAAGGCATACGATCAGGCTGGTGCCTACACACAGGCTCAGACCGATGCCTTCATCGAGGCTTTGACTGATGCAGAGGCTAAGTTCCTCAACACCGCCAACAAGATCTCTACCGAGAAATACTATGCCATCCGCTTTGCCAGCGAGGAGATGTATGAGGAATTTGGCTGGAGCACCAGCAACGTGCTGAGCGAGACTTCCGGCGACCTCTTCAACAACTACCTCTGCTCTATCGAGGCTGAAGAGGATCCCGAAGCAGAAGAGTCAGAAGAAGCACAGGAGCCTGGCATCAACCTCATATTCAGCGACAACTCGGCTGCCGACATCGAATTCTTCTTCGTTCCCGCAGGCGACAACCTCTACACCATCAAGCACAAGGCAACGGGCCGCTACATCCACGTGAATGGCTATGACAGCTGGACCAATCTGACAAGCGAGCCAACCACATTCTTCATCGTCGAGGCCGTAGGTCATGGCGAGAACATCATCCATGCTACCGATAGTGAGGGCAACGACCTCTCATACCTTCATGCACAACTCGCTGACCATCGCCTCGTAACCTGGCACGACCATTACGCAGGCAGCAACTCAGGTTTGATGCTCGAGGAACTGGGTGACATCAGCGAGGAAGACGCTATCGCCAACGTAGAGCAGGCTTCTGCCAAGAATGCCAACATCTACAACGTGGCTGGTCAGCTCGTTCGCAAGAATGCAAAGCAGAACGACGTGAAGAGTCTCAACAAGGGACTATACATCATGAACGGAACCAAAGTTTTGGTGAAATAAAGTTTATACATTATGAATATAGTAAGGCGACTTTTCAATGTCGCAGCACACAAGTGGCCCACACTCTCCACCCCCTCCCCTTTGGGGGAGGGATGGGGTGGGGCTCTTTTTCTCGCCCTGCTATTAGGGTGGGGGCAGGGTCTTCATGCTCAGATCAAGAACGTGCTGGTTCACAAGACGGACGGCACCGTGGTGCGCTACAATATGCAAGACATAGAAAGCATCACCATCGAGGACATCCCCAAATGGGCCAACCGCTCGGAGTCGGCACGCAAGCTCTTGAC
>JAGHUS010000184.1 GCA_018064685.1 Bacteroidales bacterium
GCCGTATGCCGAACGGCTTGTACGGTGGTGTGGGAGGTCGGTAAATGTGAAAGTAGGAGGCAAATGCCTTTTATGATTAGCATTTACCTCCTACCCGATTGCCTCTTCATTTAGTATTTCTTATTCGTGACTTTCTATTGCTACCTGTTTCGGCTCCTCTATAACTTGATATTTTGTGATGAGGTGTTATCGAAAAAAGGTGGACAGTATGAAGTGGCATGAAGAGGTATGAAGAGTTGAGGCGACTCTTCATGCTTGTAAAGTGCAGACAATCTGCGCGATACGTCTGAGATATGAAGAGCTGAAGAGTGAAGTGAAATTTTATTTTCTTTCAGCTGTCCATACGTGGGTTGCACGTATATTATGTATATTGTGTCTGTGTATTTTATCTGTTAGAAATTCCCTAGCGGTTTTGAAAAAATCTCCTAGCATGTTTTGAAAAATCTCCTAGCGTGTTTTGAGAAATCTCCTAGCATGTTTTGAGAAATCTCCTAGCGTGTTTTGAGAAATTTCCTAGCATGTTTTTGGGGGATGCATGCTGCGTGTTCGACTTGCGATTGCTGCGTGCTCGCTTTGCGATTGCTGCGTGCTCATCTTGCGATTGCTGCGTGCTCGACTTGCGACTGCTGCGTGCTCGATTTGCGATTGCTGCGTGTGTTCTTCCTGTGTTTGCTGCGTGCTCATGCTGACTACGTAGCGTCTTTTACAAAAGATAGTGAGGCTAAAACATAGTTTTAATGTGTGTGAATCTCTATTTTTTGTTCGTTTCTCTTGCAAAGAATAATGAAAAATCTTATCTTTGCAACGTAATTGTAAAATAACCAAAACGAAAATCATGGAATACTTATTAGGTTACGACATAGGTACGTCTTCGGTGAAGGCAAGCCTTGTAGAGATTGAAAGTGGAAAGTGTGCAGCCTCAACCTTCTTCCCTGAGACTGAAGCTCCTATCATTGCCAAGCAGGCAGGGTGGGCAGAGCAGGAGCCAGAGAGCTGGTGGAACTATCTCTGCCAGGCCACAAAGAAAGTCTTGGCCGATACGGGTGCCAAGGGTGAGGATGTCAAGGCAATAGGTATCAGCTATCAGATGCATGGCCTTGTGTGTGTGGACAAGGATGGTAAGGCTTTGCGTCCCAGCATCATCTGGTGCGACGGTCGTGCTGTTCCTTATGGCAACGCTGCTTTCGAAGCCATTGGCGGCGAGCAGTGTCTGGCACATCTGCTCAACTCTCCCGGTAACTTTACTGCAGCTAAGTTGGCTTGGGTAAAGGAGAATGAGCCTGAACTCTATAGCAAGATTCATAAAGTGATGCTTCCCGGCGACTATATTGCCATGAAACTAAGTGGTGGCGATATGAAGACTACCGTCAGTGGTCTTTCTGAGGGTATGTTCTGGGACTTCAAGAACAACGAGGTAAGCAAGGATGTGATGAACCACTTCGGCTTCTCAAACAATCTCATCTGCGATATTGTCCCCACCTTCTCTGTTCAGAGCGTCGTGTGTGAGGCTGTAGCTGCAGAATTGGGTCTTGCTGCTGGCACTCCTATCAGCTACCGTGGTGGCGACCAGCCCAACAACGCATTGTCGCTCAACGTGATGGAGCCCGGTGAGATTGCTGCTACTGGCGGTACTTCGGGCGTTGTCTATGGTGTGCTGGGCGAGGTTAACTACGACAAACTCTCGCGTGTCAACACTTTCGCACACGTCAACCACAACCAGCCCGACACTCGTTTGGGCGTACTTCTTTGCATCAATGGTACCGGTATCCTCAATGCTTGGATGAAGCGTACAGTGGCTCCCGAAGGCATTGGCTATGCCGACATGAACGACTTGGCCGAGAGTGTACCTGTAGGTGCAGAGGGCCTTTCTGTCATCCCATTCGGTAATGGCGCCGAGCGTGTATTGCAGAACCAGAACCCCGGTGCAAGCGTGAGTGGTATCAACTTTAACATCCACACTAAAGCACACATGCTGCGTGCTGCACAGGAGGGTATTGCCTTCTCATTTGCCTATGGTATGGACATCATGGCCAAGATGGGTATGGAGATCAAGACCATCAAGGCAGGTCATGCCAACCTCTTCCTCAGTCCCTTGTTCCGCCGCACGCTGGCCAGCGTGACAGGTGCAACCATCGAACTGTATGAAACCGATGGTGCTGTGGGTGCTGCCAAGGGTGCTGGTATTGGTGCAGGCATCTATAAGGACAACAACGAGGCATTCTCTACGTTGAAGCACATGGCTACCGTGAAGCCCGAGGCAGATTGCGCCCCCTACAAGGAGGCTTACAAGCTCTGGGTTGAGCGCTTGGAGAAGTAAAAAGCAGATCGTGCTGAAAGAGAAGTGGATGAGCCTCCATTTTCTCGGAAACAATAGATCCCCGAAAGAAGCAATGTCTTTCGGGGATCATTTTGTTATTATCTTTTTGAGTGGAATGTTTTTGCAGACTTTAATCTCTACACTTTCAACTGCTCTACACTCTAATCTCTACGCTGAAAACTAGCTTTCTGCCACCATCTTGCAGATGTTCACTACGGTCATCATAGCCTTCTCCATGTTCTGTATGGGAAGGAACTCGTGGCGACCATGGAAATTCAATCCGCCAGCAAAGATGTTGGGGCAGGGCAGACCTTTGAAGCTGAGCTGCGCTCCATCGGTTCCACCACGAATGGGCACTACGGTGCAGAAACCGCAAGCCTCCTCGATGGCACGTTTTGCCACTTGTGTGATGTGTGGCTTGTCCTCCAACTGACTGAGCATGTTGTAATACTGGTCCTTCAAGGTTATGGTCAGAGTGCCCTGTCCGTATCGCTCGTTCAGTCGTTCGGCAGTGTCAAGCAGCACCTGCTTGCGCATCTCGAACATACCCTTGTTGTGGTCGCGAATGATGTAGCTGAGTGTGGCCTCCTCGACAGTGGCCTGCATAGATGTGAGGTGGAAGAAACCCTCGTAGCCATCGGTCTTCTCGGGACGCTCGTTCTCGGGCATCATCATGGCAAACTCACTAGCCACGATGGCCGCGTTTATCATCTTATTCTTGGCATAGCCAGGGTGTACGTTACGGCCTGTGATGACAATCTTGGCTGCTGCTGCATTGAAGTTCTCGTATTCCAGTTCGCCAACCTCTCCGCCATCCATGGTATAAGCAAATGCGCAGCCAAACTTCTCTACATCAAACAAGTGTGCTCCCATGCCAATCTCTTCGTCGGGATTGAAGCCTACACGAATCTTGCCATGCTTGATTTCGGGATGAGCCTGCAGGTATGTCATGGCCGTGACAATCTCGGCAATGCCAGCCTTGTCGTCGGCACCCAGTAGTGTATTTCCATCCGTCACGATGATGTCCTCGCCCACATGTTGCGTCAGTTCGGGAAACTGTTTTACAGTTGTGACGATACCCTTGGCCTTGTTCAGCACGATGTCCGAACCATCGTAATTCTCTATGATGCGTGGCTTGACATCCTTTCCGCTACAATCGGGCGATGTGTCCATGTGTGCGATGAAGCCGATAGCGGGCACCTCGGTGTCGCCCTCCATGTTTGAAGGCAGTGTGGCGTAGACATAAGCATGCTCGTCCATCTCTACGTCCTCCAATCCAATGCCTTCCAGTTCCTCTTTCAAGTATTTGGCCAATTCAAATTGCTTGGCTGTGCTAGGACATTGTTCTTCATTCTCTTCGCTCGACTGTGTGTCGAAACTGACATATTTCAAAAATCTGTCAACTAATTCCTTATTCATAGTATCTGTTTTAATGATTTAACTTCGCAAATGTACAAAAAACGCTTCAAATTGCCATACAAATCTCGGAAAAAATGGGTGTTGTGATGGTTCGTTGGCTGTAATCGTACCGAAAATGCTAGAATGGCGATGCAAGTTGCGTGAGCTCGGGTTGCGGATGGGTTAGAGCGTCGCATACGGCACTTCCCGCTTCCTGTCCTGGCAGCCAGGCCACAAGTATGGCATCGGCCATGTGCTTCCATGAAGCCGTCTCGATGGGGCCGCACACATTCAATACGACTATGACGCGTTTGCCTGCAGCATGGTATGCATCACTGACCTTTCGAATCAAGGCCGACTCATTGTCGTCCAGATAGTAGTCACCCTTTGTCATGGTGCGGTCTTTGCCTTCGCCCGACTGTCGTCCGATGGTGATGATGGCAATGTCGGTATTTTCTATCTGCTTGTCAACGAGTGTCTTTTCAATGCTCTTCTCCTTTGCTCCGTTTGTTCCCAGGTATTTCTTCAGATAGAAAGTGCTCTTCTTGTGACTGCCGCGAGAGTTCAGATACCGCAAGTACATCTGTTCTATCTCGTTGTTCACCTCATATCCCGCATAGCGTAAGGCTTGATTCATGTTTACCACATAAAGCGGGTTGACATGTCCTGAGCCGGTGCCGCCAATCAGCATTTCGTATGATGTGGCACCATAGAGTGCTATTCGTTTGCAGGCTTTGTCGAGTGCTACCTCACCGATTTCGTTCTTCAGATACACCATTCCCGCTGTTGCTGCTTTACGGGCAAGGACAGCATGGGCTCGAAAGATGGAATCTACATATTCTGGTTGTTCTGACAATATATCTTCATGTAGTAAAGCACTTGTATGGCACAATTCTTTCCGGTTCGTTTTTCCTGCAAGAGTAAGGATGCGATGCACACAGGAATCTATCTGTTCCTCAGTGAGATAGCCTTTCTTCAAAGCACGACGTATCTGCCATCTCTGGCGTTTCATTCCCGGCATCAGCAGGTCGTTTCCCGCAGCAATCTGCAAGGCCGAATGCCTTACTCCTGTCCAGTCGGTCAGTACGACTCCGCTGTAGTTCCACTCTTTGCGCAAAACCTCAGTGAGAAGCCATGGGTGCTCTTGTGTCCTGGTTCCGTTCAGCAGATTGTAGCTCGACATCAATGTCCAGGGGTTTGACTCGTTGATGGCTATCTCAAACGCTTTTAGATAGGTGCGTCGCAAGGTCTGTTCGTCGAGCGTGAAATTGACGTGCTTTCTGTCTGTCTCGCAGATGTTGCATGCAAAATGCTTTACACATGCAGCGACTCCACGCCTTTGTATGCCCCGCACCATGGCGGCAGCAATGTGGCCAGTCAGTACGGGGTTGTCCGAAAAGTATTCGTAGTTGCGCCCACACAACGGGTTGGTTTGTAGATTCATGCCTGGTGTTAGCACCACGTCTATTCCATATAAGCGTGCCTCATCGGCAATGGCCTCTCCGACAGCTGCCACAAGTGCCGTGTCGTGCGTACATGCCAATGACATTCCAACGGGAAAAGCCGTTGCACGCATTCCCCTTTTCAACCGTAAGCCGGCAGGCCCATCGGCCAGAACCAAAGGACGTATGCCCAAACGTTTGATGCCTCGCGTCTCTCCTGCAGCCCCTGGCACGATACCCTTGCTGAAGGGTATGTCAAAGCCCGCAAAAAGGCTGCCCCATCCATTTCCCACTAGCAAGCGGGTCTTTTCTTTTCTTGTCATTTTCGACAACAAGGAGTCTATGTCAATGGTTTGTGCCCGGGAAACGAGTGGGGCGACAGACAATATAAAGAATATGAATGTCTTAAGCATATAGGTGCTGAATCTGTCTTGTATTTTTGTTTGCAAAGTTAGTGATTTTATTGCTAAAAACATTTCTTGCTTTAATTATATTCTTTAGTTTTTCCCTTTTTTTGTCTTTACATCGTCAATTCATATTGCGTGAGTATCGAACTATGAACTTTTTTTTGTATTTTTGTGGCCAATAATCAAACCATACTACCTATGAAGCAATTTGCCAAGCCATTTCTTGTCATTCTTTGCTGCTTTGCTTCCGTTTTGTCGGCTAAGGCACAAACCGATTTGACTAACAAGTACATCAAGAATCCGTCTTTCGAATCAGATAAGACAACTACGCTCTCTGCCGTCAACAATTCGGCAGACGGACTGCGTGGCTACACGCTTACCAATCCTTCCAACTGGAGTGTTCAGGGGGCTGATGTGACCAAGTTGCTTGTGACGAAGGATTGTTACACGGATAATAATTTCGGTAAGGTGACGACCATAGCCGATGGAAATCAGGCTTATTACCTGCGTATGGGATGGAGCACCGGTACAACCACCATCACCCAGAGCGTTACGCTGCCTGCTGGTAAGTATCGTTTTGCTGTCGATGAGCGTTCTGCCTATGTCAATGGGGCATCGTCAACACTCAGTTTGGTAGCAGGAAAGGAGATGGCTGGTGCTGAATTTGGTGTAGGCAGTAGTAATGTCTTTGTGGACATGAAGGGGTGGAACACACTGGTTCTCGACTTTACGCTTACCTCCGAGCAAACCATCGATCTCGGTTTTCGCATCGATTGGAAGAGCGGTGGCTCGTGTGTAATGCTCGACAACGTACGACTTTATGACGGAAGCAACATTGCCGAACCTCAGGATCCCACCGAGGAGGCTGTGGCTTCGCCCACCGAGGGTGTCATCAATCACGATTTTGTAGAAGAGAGTGCCATGAAGAGTGACTTGCTACAGATGCTGGCAAACTTCTCTAAGTATATGGTGAATGACTGGAACCAGTGTCAGGCCCCCAATAGCATCAACGAGAGCTGTGGTTTCTTCAAGGGCGAGAACTCAGGTGGCTCTGACGAGCGTGGCGTACGTCCCAATGCCGACCTCTCTATGATTTGTGCTTTCCTCGTGAAATATGGTAAGCCGGCTGGAGTCAAGCTGCCCAATAGTGTGACATGGGATAGGATTGAGGAGATGGCAATGAAGTCGCTCATCTTTGCTTATTCCACCCATAAAGCCAATAAGCTGAAAGTCTGCTCGGGCAATGGCTATTGGGGAAGCACATCGACCAGCGATGCGGTATGGGAATCGAGCTTGTGGGCTATGAGTGTGGCTTATAGTGCTTATTTCCAATGGAATAAATTAAGCGAGAAGCAGAGAGGGTATATTTATGCTTTGCTCAAGGCTGAGTGTAACTACGAGCTGGGACGTGGCATTCCTACTGGCTATAATGGCGATACAAAGGCCGAGGAGAATGGCTGGGAAGCCGACATTCTTGCTGCTACATTGGGTATGTTCCCCAATGATGAACTGGCTCCCAAGTGGTTTGCCCGTCTGCGTGAGTTTGCCATCAACAGCTATTCTCACCCCAGTGATGCTACCAACAATACGGTCATCGACCCCGATTACGACAAGACAACCGTGGCCAATCTGTACAAGGGACAGAACCTGTACGAAGACTACACTTTGCAGAACCATAACCTCTTCCATACCTCTTACCAGAATGTCGTGATGCAGGAGTTGGGCGAGGCTGCTTTGGCACTGAAGATGTTCCAGCTGGGATTGCATGGCACCGAGAAGTGGAAGACCAATGCCTTGATGCATCACAACCAAGAGGTGCAGGACAGTGTGCTGAACTGGTTGGCTCTGGCCGATGGCGAACTGGCAATGCCCAACGGCAACGACTGGAGTCTGTTCCTTTACGACCAGATAACGTCATACACCACACAGGCTTGTTTCCAGCGTGATGCTCATGCCTTAATGCTCGAGAACCTTGCCTACAAGTACATAAAGGCTCGTCAGCAGACAACCAGTGATGGCAGTTGGCTGTTGCGTGCCGATGTGGGTGCTCGCCGTATGGGTGTGGAGGCTCATCGTGTCATGATGACCTATCTGATGCATGATGTACTCTCTACATCCGACCTCAAGCCTACCGGTTGGAACGATTTCAACCAGCAGTTCAGTAAGGCTAAGATTCTGCCTTGCCAGAATGTGGTTCGTGCGGCTTCCGACAGTCGCTTTGTCACCTTCAGCTGGAGTACGGGCTTGAAGAGCTATACGGGTTACATTGCTTCCAACTCGGCCGACAAGAACAAAATCATTGTTCCATTCCGTGCTAATAATACCGGCAACTTCCTGGGTTGGTATGAGGTGAATGGAAAGGGTACTAACGCAACACCTGTTGTGAGTGGAAAGTATCAGCTGATGGGCAACGCCTATGTGATGAATGGCGAACTGAATACCAACGATGGTACTCTCAATAACCGCTTCTCGATCTATGCCACTCCGGGCAATGCAGTGATTTATCTGGATTATGTCACTGCCGCCAATGCTGCCACTATCACGGCAGAGAAGGGTGGATTGATGGCTATCTCGGTGGACGAGATGACTAAGACCGCACGTACATTATATTATAGTGATGGTACCGCTTATCGCGATGAGGCTGCAGACACGCCCATCACCAGCATGAAGCACAAGCAGTTGGATGGTGCGAAGATGACTCAGTTCTCTACCGACTGGATCAACATTGACAATGCCGTAGGTGTGTTAGGACAGAATGAAGGTAAGGTGATGGCGTTTGGCGACCGTTCGAATAACAATAGCATTATGACAGCAAAGCTCTATCCCGCTTACTCGAACGCAAGCCGTAGCGTGAAGGCTGCAGAGGTGGTCGATGCTCGTAATCTAGTGTATTACAGCAATCAGGATGCCTACAGCACGAAGGCTATGGCAGGTAAGCTGCTCAATCTGCGCAGCAAACTTCCAAAGGGATGGAATGGCGTGATTGCGGCTGATGCCGATTGTCCCTACCTCTTGCTGAGCAACTTCAAGGGTGCATCGAATGCTACTGTATCGGGTGTCGACTACATGGGCTGGGCTCCTGTGTTTGGTGCTGAGACGATGGTGAACGACAGCAAGTCTACTGTAGCACTTAGGGTGCTGCCGAACAGCAGCTATGCGGCTCCCGTCACCATCATGTTGAAGGGTGATGGCCTGACAGTTACTCCTGTTTCCAGAGATTCGGCCGAGGTTCTTGCTTCAAAGAAGGGTGAGTTTGACGTGATCATTTCTCTTCCCGGTAGCGAACGAACGGCCATGAAGGAACATATAAGTATAAAGAGTGGAGAGAAGATTCTTGTTTACCTACTTAACGATGAGGTGCGCGCCGAGAGCGTGCCTGGGTTTCCCGGGACGAAAGTCGAAAAGGTAGAGGCATCTGAAAAGAAACAGTACGTTTATGACCTGAAGGGAAGAAGGAGTGAGGCAAAGCTGCAAGGCATAAAGGTGACTAGCGGCCGTAAGTATTTGTAAGTGTTTGTCGGAATAATACAATTTCCCAAAGGGTAATTTCCGCAAAACCGCAAAACCGTAAAACCGCATAACCGTAAAACCTAATATCCGTATAACCGTTTAACCGCAAAACCGTAAAACCGCATAACCGCAAAACCAAATATCCGTATAACCGTATAACCGTATAACCGTTAAACCGCATATCCGCATAACCGTAAAACCGAATTGATAGACAATATAACAAAAGATAAAATCATAGAAGCCGCCAACATCGTTGATGTGGTGAGCGACTTTGTCACACTGAAGCGTGCTGGAGCCAACTATAAAGGTCTTTGCCCTTTCCATGACGATCGTACTCCTTCGTTTATGGTCTCGCCTGCAAAGAACTATTGCAAGTGCTTTGCTTGCGGTAAAGGTGGTAATCCGGTGAGCTTCATTATGGAGCACGAGCAACTGAGCTATCCCGATGCTTTGCGCTGGCTTGCCAAGAAATATGGCATCACCATTCAGGAACGTGAACTGACCCAGGAAGAGAAGGCCAGCCAGACGGAGCGCGACAGTATGTTCATTGTTAACGAGTGGGCCAATAAATGGTTTCAGGAACAATTGCATAACACCCCCGATGGCCGTAATATCGGCTTGAGTTATTTCCGTGGTCGTGGTTTTCGGGATGATATCATACAGAAGTTCCAATTGGGCTTCTCGCCTGTGCAACGTGATGCGTGTACGCAAGCGGCACTCAAGGCTGGCTATCAGGAGAAGTTCCTGCTGAGTACGCCCGATGACAATGGCATTGCCCATGGCGTGGGCATCAGCATCAAACGCGATAATGGCACACTCTTCGACCGTTTTGCCGGGCGTGTCATGTTTCCCATCTTTACCGTGAGTGGTAAGGTGGTAGGCTTTGGCGGACGAGTGCTGGATGCTGCCACCAAGGGTGTGAGCGTTAAGTACCAGAACTCGCCCGAGAGCATCATCTACCACAAGAAGAGTGAGTTGTATGGCCTCTTTCATGCTAAGCAGGCTATACACAAGGAGGATTGCGTGTACATGGTGGAGGGCTATACCGATGTCATTGCCATGCACCAGAATGGTGTGGAGAATGTGGTGGCATCGTCAGGAACGGCTTTGACGCACGAACAGATTCGCCTTATTCGTCGTTTCACCAATAATATTGTGGTGCTTTATGATGGCGATGCTGCTGGTATCAAGGCCAGTCAGCGAGGTATTGACATGCTGTTGGGCGAGGGCATGAACGTGAAGTTGCTGCTTTTGCCCGAGGGGCAGGATCCTGATGAATTTGGACGCAGCCATACGGCAGTGGAGTTCCAGACGTACATGAAGGAGAACCAGATAGACTTCATCCGTTTCAAGACCGACTTACTGATGAAGGAGTCGCAAGGTGACCCGATAAAGATGAGCCGACTTGTGAACAATATCGTGCAGAGCATTGCCGTGATTCCTGATGAGATAACGCGTGTGTTCTATATTCGCGAAACGGCTCAGATGATGCAACTTAGTGAGGATCTCATCAGTAGTGCTGTGGCCAAGCAGGTGAAGCAGAACGCTGAGGAGTGGCGCAAGGAAAGAGAGCGTGAAGAGCGTAGGCAAAATGGTGGCGTTGCCACTGCTAGTGGTGCCTCGGCATCCGCCAATGATGCGTCATCTGGTGCAGCATCGACTTCTTCAGGCGTTGCTTCGGGGGCTTATGTGCATCATGCAGGTAGTGTGGATTCTTCGTTCCCACCTATGATAGGCGAGGATGGCGAGGTGCTGGAGGATGCAGGCGCCATGGCTGTAAGTTCGGCAGGACAAGCTCCATCGGCACGTGCCAAGAATCATTTCGAATCGATAGAACAACTCATCATGCAAGCTGTTGTCCGTTATGGCGAGCGTTTTATCTGCGACATGCAGAGCAATGACGGCAATATGCAGTGTTTTAACGTGATACAGTTTGTGGCTGGCTCGCTTCAGCAAGATCAGCTCACGTTCTCCAACCCTCTCTATCAGCAGGCTCTTATGCTTGGATTAGAACATTGCTCTGAACCCGGCTTTGTGGCAGAGCGTTTCTATCTGAACAACCCAAACCAGCAGATCAGTGCCCTTGCTTTCGAGTTGGGAACGGATAAGGAGCATCTTAGCAAGTTCCATTCGCAAGGTAATGCTCCTACGCCACAGGACGAGTACAATATGTTGATGGAGCTTGTCACGCGTTTGCTTACCGACTTAAAACTAGGTATTGTGAAGCAACGTAAAAGCGCTTTGATGCAGGAGATGCGAAGCAAGGAACTGCTGGCCGACCGTGAACGTTGCAGAGCAGTGATGCAGCAGTTTAATGACTTGAAGAAGCTGGAAAACATACTGGCAAAGAAGTGTGGAGATAGGGTGTTTGACTATTGACGCATGCCATGACATAAAACGATAGAAGGTGGGCCGTCTCGACCCACCTTCTATCGTAGTAGTGCTTAACTAATAGCTTGAGCAACAAGAAAACTCTTGAATTATTTACTCAGCCGTCTCTGCGGGAGCTTCCTCGGCTGTTGCCTCTTCGGTTGCGGGCTCTTCGAAGTCGGCCAGATCATTGTCGACTAAGATGTTGTACCACTGGATGAGCTTCTTGATGTCGCTGGGGAATACACGGTCGCGGTCGAAGTTGGGCAGTACCTTTGCCAGGTACTCTGCCAGCTCTTCCTTGCTTGCCTTCTTGTAGTCGAATGCTGAACGCTTGCCTTCTTCGAGGGTCTTCATGCTGTTGAAGACGTTGTTCAAGGGCACTTCTTCGTCATCTGTATACATGGCAATGTCGGCCAGCGAGATTACTTTGTCGGTACCGAAAGCGGGCATACGACGATGCTGAGCATCAATGGTCTCGACGATGAGGCTGCGGTTGCCGCGTGATACGAGTTTGTACAAACCTGGTTTGCCGGAAATGGCGAGAATTGTTTTTAACATAGCTTTTATTTTATATTATTTAGTTGTTTGATGATCGATTCTATTTGTGGCTGCAATTCGCGTCCGTCATTCAGGATGACGAAATCAGATTTTTGCGACCTTGTCTTGTCAGACAGTTGTTGTTTCATTCTCCTTCTTATGGCTTCGGCATCCGTCTTGTCTCTCTGCATGGCTCTTTCCAAGCACAATTGTTGCGGAGCACTGACACAGATGGTATAGTCGACCAGCTTGTCAAAGCCACTCTCGAAGAGTATGGCACACTCCATGGCTACGATGCCGGCCTCCTGGGCTTGTCGTGAACCCCATTCCTCGAAGTCGCGTGCCACAACTGGGTGGATGATGTCGTTGATGCGTTTGGCATTCTGTGTGTTAGCGAATAGGTATTGAGCCAATACTTGTTTTTGCAGTATGCCGTTGGCGTCATATGCGTCAGCACCTACCAGTTCGGTAATCTTCTGCCGTATCTCTTCCGACTCGTTGTTGAGCCTTTTTGCTTCATTGTCGCAATTGTATACGGGGATGCCGTACTGCTTGCTTATCAGTTGCGATACATAGCTCTTGCCCGAACCAATTCCTCCCGTTATGGCCACTCTCACCGTCTTCCTCATTTTCTCTTCTTTTTGCTGTCCTTCTTTGCTGGTTCACCCTTCTTCTCCGCACTTTCCTCTTCGTCTTCTGTGGCTATGTTTTCCAGCAGATAATCCACTTCGAGCGGATCGATGAGTGCGCCCGTTACACCTTTTGGGGTGTTGGAGATGTGTGGACGGCAATGGGTGGAGGTGTTTTCCAGAAGTTCGGCATAGGTGATGACAACAACAAAATCCGAAATGTCAATGTTCTTGCTTTGGTTCTGCGGTACGAGGTAGGAGATCTTGACGGATGAAGGGAACGTGCGGAGTGTCTTGTTGGCAGGGAAGTTGACTCCCACCACAGGCACCTCGACCGATTGTTTTGAGAGTATGTCCACTTCCGTCTTCAGCGTTGTGCTGTCGGGGATGACTCGCATTCCGCGTGCCGTCTGCATTTTCACCTTTCTTGTGCTGCTCTTGTCGGTGTTCTTGATGTAGACGCGTTCGGTGTAGACAGCCTGCATGGTGTCGAGTACGGCTAGGGGCGCGTAAACATCGGCCGAATCGGGCGTGAAGTGCGTGCCGGTGATGCAGTATTGGGCGGCTGCCTCTATGCTGCCTCGAAGGCAGATGGGTAGACGCTTGTGCTGGCCGCGGTTGTAGAAAAAGTAAACCGTGTCGGGCGACATTGTTGTGATGGAGGCACTCGGGGGGAGCAGCTTGCGCAGGTTGCTTTGCAGTTGTGATAGCAGCAGTATGCCGTGTCCCGACTGCTCGTGGCTGTCGTACGTCTTGAAGCTCAGGCGCAATGTGTCTGTCTGCTTCCCTAGCATGTACGGCAGTAGTTCTACTCCCTTGCCGTGAATGGTGAGCCGTAGCTCCTTGGGCACATCGGTGGTGATGATTATACCTTTGGGTACATCGGTAAGTGTCACGGGTACAGATATTTCTGTACTGAACGACTCTTCCAGCTCGCGTACAAACCAGAAGATGGTGCAGATGAAAACGAAAAAGAGGAAGATGAAGACATCTTTGGTGCCTTTGGCCATGAAGACGCCTTTCAGCTTCTCTCTTATCTCTTTAGGAATCTTTTTTTCCATCCCTAGGTTGTTATCCCTCAATCTGTTGTGCGCTCGATCTCAGCCACTGTTCTTACTTCTTCTCCGTCTTTACGTAAGAGTCTTTGGGAGCCTCGGTAGATGCAGTGGCCTCGGCAGCCTCGCCAGTGGGGTAGACGGCATTGCGTGTAACGCGAATCTGCACGTCCTTTGCAATTTCGATGTACAAGGTGTTGTTCATCTCGTCAATCTTCTTCACCGTTCCGTAGATGCCGCCTTGGGTTACAACTTGTGTGCCAATGGCCACGGTGTTCTGAAAGTTAGCCAATTCCTTCTGCTTCTTCTGCTGAGGACGAATCATGAAGAAATACATGATGGCAAAGAGGGCCACCAATAAAAGTAAGTTCGCCATAGTTTTTTATTCTTTTATTTGTTATTTAATTCATTTGTGATTTTCGCGCAAGTGTTCCACGCATTTTTCTCGGTTCTGCATTCCTCCGACTCTACACTTTCTCTATCTTTCCTTCAGCTTCAAGCTGCTTTGTGATGTTGTCCAGTGTGGCGTTGACATAGCTCCAGTTTCTGTTGGTGCTATACATCTTTGATATATTAATATATTCGTTGATGCTTACGGCCACGGGGATGGTGGGGAATGATGTTATCTCGGCCAAGGCTGTCTGCATGATGACGGTGTCCATAAGAGCAATGCGATGCATGTCCCAATTGATGGATTTCTCCTCGATGAGCGTGCGGTAGTACTCGCCATTCTCGATGGTATACTTGTGCAGCTGTACGGCAAATTCCATATCCTCGGTGCGTTCGTACTGCGGCAGCAGGGGTGTGTCGGGCGCGTTGTCCTCGCGCATCTGCTTTATTGTCTTCAGTACGAAGGTGTCCACAATGTGCTTGTCGTCGTTCCAGAAGATGCTCTTGTCCTCGAGTGCGGCTGCAATGTCGTCATTGTCGACGATAAACGAGCGGTAGAGGCGTCGGATGCAATCAGCATCGTTCTGGAAGCTATCCTCCTCCTTGAGGTACATTTCGTAGTCGCTGCTCTTGCAGAATGCTCGGTAGATGTTCTTAATCATCTCCTCGTCCTCGGCCCAAAGCTGGTTGTTTTTGTCTGTAAAGTCTCTCAACTGTTCGTTTTCTGCCAGTAGATGCAGAAGGCGGTTGTTGACAAATCGTGTGTCGATAATTAAGTTTTTGCTCAGTTGCTTGTTACGCAGACTTCTTTGCTCTACATCCTCTACGGCCACGCGGCGCACCTCCAGCAGAAGTTGCAACATGGCGTGATACAAGTCGTACGCCTTGTCAAGGCTGAAAAGCAGTTCCTTTTGGCTTGTTTCAATACCCTTTTTCCCTTGCTCGTTCATACCGCTTGCGTAGTATGAATAGATAATCTGAACAGCCTTCAGTCGAATCAATTCTCTGTTTACCATATATTGTCTTTTCTCTTAAAGATTGGCAAAAGTAGTCATTTTTTAGGTAATAAAAGCACTTTTTCGTCTTTTTCTTTTGTTATTTCGGAAATTATACCCAATTTTGATGCCGCAAAAGCAAAACTGCAAAAAAATGGAAACAGAAAAAAGACACAGCGATCGTTTTGAAGGGCCTATTCCCTTCTCTCGTGCCATTAAGGCCGGTAAGCGTATTTATTATGTAGATGTGAAGGAGACACGTGGCGGTGAGTACTATTTGGCGCTGACCGAAAGCAAGAAGCTGGTTTCGGGCGATGAGGACAATCCACAGTTCACCTTCGAGAAGCACAAGCTCTTCCTCTATCCCGAGGATTTCGACAAGGTGCTGACGGCCTTGCAGGAGGCTGTGCAGTTTGTCGAGGAGAAGCAGGGAAAGGCAGAGCCTCGTGTGGAGAAGCACGACAGCGACATCCACATCGACATGGAGTTCTGAATTCTTTGCGTGCATTTTTTATATTGTGCTACGCTTTCGTACAAATTGTGTAGCGCGATTCCTGGAATGATGCAGCGGAATTTTCCGTGTGGCATTTAGCTTATATGCCAGGACTCCGGGATATACCTAGGAGAAAATGTGAAATATATTGTGAGATTGTGAGATTGTGAGATGTCGGCATGGTGCAGATGGCATAAAAGACATTAAAGGACAAATTCTTGCCGAAAAATTTCTCTGTTTCGGAAAAATGTCGTACCTTTGCACCCGCTTTTGAGCACATCCCCCTAGTGTGATGGCAAATTAAGCATTAATAAACTTAATTAGAGTAACACAAAAAAACTAACGAAACAATGAAGAGCATTGACGTTAAAGGTACCGCACGCGTAGCCGGCGGTAAGAAGGCAGCTCGCGAGCTGCGCAAGCAGGACATGGTTCCCTGCAACTTGTATGGTGAGAAGCGTGGCGAGGACGGTCTGCCCGTAGCAGAGAGCTTCGCTTGCAGCAACGCTGAGTTGCGTAACCTCATCTACACTCCCCACATCTACAGTGTAAATCTTGACATCGATGGTACTGCTCACAAGGCTGTAATGCGTGAGATCCAGTTCCACCCCGTAAAGGATAACGTGCTGCACGTTGACTTCTACGAAATCAACGAGACAAAGCCCATCGTAATGGAGGTGCCCATCAAGCTGAACGGTTTGGCTGAGGGTGTTAAGGCCGGTGGTAAGCTGGCTGCCAGCGTACGTAAGCTTAAGGTTCGTGCTCCCTACACTCAGATTCCTGAGGTTCTGAACATCGATGTTACTCACCTCGGTCTTGGCAAGGTTATCAAGGTTGCTGAGCTGAGCTATGAGGGTCTGGAGCTCGTTACTCCCGCAAGCGTTGTTGTATGCCAGGTTAAGATGACCCGTGCTGCTGCTTCTGCTGCTGCCGCTGCTAAGAAGTAATTTAGCGCTTTGCACTGAAAGATAATAGGGACGGGCGACAGGAAACTGTCACCCGTCTTCCTTGTTTATTGAGGTGCTTCAGTTCGTGTTGGTCAAGGAGTCGGCTTTGAATCTTGACTTTCGGTCTTACCTTATATATAATAATATTATAAATGAATCTGTTTTCATTCTTCCGACGCAAAAAAGTGGAGGAGGATCCGGACGTTATGAAATATCTGGTTGTAGGATTAGGAAATATTGGCGACGAATATGACGGAACGCGCCATAATATAGGTTTTAGGGTGGTCGATGCATTGGCTCAGGCATTGGGTGCAACGTTTCAGGATAAGCGATACGGTTTTGTGGCCAAGACGCGTGTGAAGAATGCAGAGCTGGTGCTGCTGAAGCCCAGCACGTATATGAACCTCAGCGGAAATGCTGTGCGCTACTGGATGCAGCAAGAGAAGGTGGAGCTGTCCAGCCTCCTTGTCGTTGTCGATGACCTGAGTCTTCCCGTTGGTGCCATTCGCATGAAGCAGAATGGCGGTGCTGCCGGTCATAACGGCTTGAAGCATATTGCTCAGATGCTAGGCACAGAGGGCTATAACCGCCTTAAGTTTGGCATCGGCAATGACTTCCCTCGTGGTGCTCAGGTCGATTTCGTGCTTGGCAAATTCTCTCCCGAGGATAATAAAACGGTTGACGAGAAGGCGCTGGTGGCTTGCGATGCCATCAAGGCTTTCGCCCTAAGCGGAATGGCATTTGCCATGAATCACTATAACAATAAGTAGCGTGGTTTAGTTCCATCTATAATAAAATACATTTACTACGGATGTCGGAAACAATAACTAAAGTGCTGACTGCCAACAAGGAGGCGCGTGTGGATAAGTGGCTTTGGGCTGCTCGTATCTTCAAGACGCGCTCCATTGCTTCGCAGGCTTGTAAGAAGGGGCAGGTCTCGCTGGGAGGTGCTCAGCTAAAGCCTAGTCGTATGGTGCGTGTGGGCGATGTTGTGAATGTCCGCAAGCCGCCTGTTACCTATTCGTTTCGCATCCTGCAAGCCATCGAAAACAGGGTAGGGGCCAAACTCATCCCCGAGGTGCTTGAGAATGTTACTTCGCCCGAACAGTACGAGCTGCTCGAGATGTCGAAGATCAGCGGATTTGTCGATCGTGCTCGTGGCACTGGTCGCCCCACCAAGAAGGAGCGTCGCAGCTTGGATGCCTTTGCGGCCGAGGGCGAGGATGTCCCGACATTCTTTGGCGATCTGCCCATCTTTGATTTCGATGACGAGGATTAATGGCGGAACGTTCTTGCCTATGCCTTAATGTTGTAAAGTTCCATCTCGCTTGTTTGTCTTGCATGTGAGATGGCTAGGATATTGTATTGCAAAATCAGTTATTAAGTATGCCTTGCTCTTTTTTTTGCGTAGAAAAATAAAATAATATTGGTTGGTGTTGCTTGTTTCAAATATTTTTCATAATTTTGCAAGCGGATATCTAATCAAAATACCGACTAATTAAAAACATAAATTAAAATGAAACCTACACTTTTTCTCTTGGCTGCTGGTATGGGTAGCCGTTATGGTGGCTTGAAGCAGCTCGACACACTGGGCCCTCAGGGACAGTGCATTATGGACTATAGCATCTATGACGCTATTCAGGCTGGGTTCGGCAAGATCGTTTGGGTTATCCGCAAGGATTTCGAAGAGCAGTTCCGCACTCAGGTGCTGTCAAAGTACGAGGGACACGTTCCTTGCGAGCTCTGCTTCCAGGCGCTCGATAGTCTGCCCGAAGGCTTCACCGTTCCCGAGGGTCGTCAAAAGCCTTGGGGTACCAATCATGCTGTTTTGATGGGTAAGGATGTTATCAACGAGCCCTTTGCAGTTATGAATTGCGATGACTTCTATGATCGTGACGCTTTCATGGTCATGGGTAAGTTCCTCTCTGAGCTCCCCGAGGGCAGCAAGGGCAAGTATGCAATGGTTGGCTTCAGCCTTGGCAATACTCTGAGCGAGAGCGGTACCGTAAGCCGTGGTATTTGCGAGAATGATCCCGAAACTCATCACCTTACCTCTGTTGTCGAGCGTACCAAGATTGCTCGCCTTGAGGACGGAACCGTAGCATATCGTGCTGACAATAAAGATGATGGCGAGTGGGTTCCTGTTGCCGACAACGCACCCTGTTCAATGAATTTCTGGGGTTTCACTCCCGACTACTTCGAGCATTCCGAGGAGTATTTCAAGGGTTTCCTGGCTGATCCTAAGAATCAGGAGAACCTGAAGAGTGAGTTCTTCATCCCCTTGATGGTAGATCATCTTATCAACACCAATCAGGCTACTTGCGAGGTTCTTCCCACTACAAGCAAGTGGTTTGGCGTAACCTATCCCGAGGATCGTCCCGAGGTAGTGGCTAAGTTGGCTAAGTTGCATGCCGATGGTCAGTATCCCGACAAGATGTTCTAATCCGAAAACGATAGAATGAAATAGGCAGCGAGGCATTTGTCTCGCTGCTTTATTTTTATAAATAAAAAGGCAAAACGTTTGGCTGTTTCAAGAAAAAGTCGTACCTTTGCACCCGCGTTGAGGCTTTAGATGAGGTAAATCGATGCTTTCGTGGCATGTAACTGCTTTACACACTGCGTGTTAATAGCATTGCTAGTTCAAGCGAGAATGAGCGTGTGGTTAGTGAATCGCAGCGAAAAGAGTCTCAAGCAGAACAAAATTATTAATTTAAACAAACTAAAAAACAGTAGAAGAAAATGGAAACTCTAAGTTACAAGACCATTTCTGTCAACCGTGCACAGGCCCAGAAAGAGTGGGTTGTGGTTGATGCTACCGATCAGGTGTTGGGCCGTTTGGCAAGCAAGGTTGCCAAGTTGCTCCGTGGTAAGTACAAGCCTACTTTCACTCCCAACGCTGATACCGGTGACAACGTGATCATTATCAATGCTGATAAGATTCAGATCACAGGTAAGAAGCTGACCGACAAGGTTTACATCACTTTCAGTGGTTATCCTGGTGGTCAGAAGAAGCAGACCGCTGCTGAGATTCTCGCTCGCCCCAATGGTGCTGAGAAGCTCGTTCGCAAGGCTGTAAAGGGTATGCTTCCCAAGAATAAGTTGGCAGATCGCTTGCTTGCTAACCTGTTCATCTATGCAGGTGCAGAGCACAAGCAAGAAGCTCAGAGTCCCAAAACTATTGATATTAACCTCTACAAATAACAAGTGACGACAATGGAAACAGTTAATGCATTGGGTCGCCGTAAGAGCGCCGTGGCTCGCGTTTATGTAACCGAGGGTACTGGTAAGATTACCATCAACAAGAGAGATTTGACAGAGTACTTCCCCAGCA
>JAGHUS010000115.1 GCA_018064685.1 Bacteroidales bacterium
GCTGGAAATCTCTTTTTTTTAGAAATATTTCCTTAACTAAGATTTCCCCGATAGGGCTTAATATTTCCCCGACAGGGCTAAGATTTCTTGCCGATAGGCAACAAGCGAAACTCTTGTATTACCATTATCAATTACTGCATGAACAATGCAGTTTTTAGACCTCCAACGTCATAAAGTCCCATGCCAGATGAAAACCCGCAGGGAGTCTTTCGTCAGTATCGGCATGAAGACCGGCATGATGTGACATATGTATGATATAAGTCTCGGGCGAGCCAAGCTTTCTGCTCAGTTCGATAGCATCATCTATCGACTGGTGAGTGGGATGAGGCTCAAACCTCAATCCGTTGACAATCAACAGCCTTAAGTCCTTCAGCAACTCCAGCTCCTCATCCTGAATCGTTTTCATGTCTGTGATATAGCCCACGTCACCTATCCTGAATCCCAGGATAGGAAGTTCGCCATGCATGACATTTATGGCCGTCACGGGTATATCTCCTACCATGAAACTATCGTGTGGCTTCACCTCTTGCAATAACAACTGAGGCACTCCCGGATATACATTTCTAACCAGACAGTAAGGCAAGCGCTCTCGCAGATGTTTGGCAGCAAACGGATCGGCATAAAGCGTGAGTTTCTTCAGGTAGCTGAACGGACGCAAATCATCGATGCCACCAACATGGTCATAATGCTCGTGCGTAATCAGACAACCGTCAATGGTACGCCTCATGTTGATGCGAAGCATCTGCTCCCGAAAGTCGGGACCACAATCTACAAGCAGCGCTGTCGAATCCGTCTCAAACAACGCCGAACACCTCAACCTGTTATCGCGAGGATCCTGACTCGTACAAACCTCACACTGGCAACCTATCTGCGGAACGCCGCACGAAGTGCCCGTGCCCAATATCGTTATCTTCATACCTTTTCGTTAACCCAATACTCTCTAAACTCAAAATACTCTAAACTCCTCAACTACTCTAAACCCTAAACTCTAAACTCAAAATACTCTAAACGACTAAATAAAATTCACCTCCGGATGAATGCTAATGCCAAACTTCTCCTTCACGTCAGCCTGTATCACCCTGCACAGATGCACGATGTCATTACCCTTGGCACCTCCCAGGTTGACAAGCACAAGAGCCTGCCGTTCATAAACACCAGCGGGCCCAATACTCTTACCTTTCCACCCAGCCCTGTCAATCAGCCATCCAGCAGGAATCTTCACATGATTCTCATCCACATCATAATGCGGCATATCAGCATACTGTTTCGCAAGAAGCTCATACACACAGCGTTCCACAACGGGGTTCATAAAGAAGCTACCCGCATTACCCAGCACTTTCGGGTCAGGCAGTTTCTCATCTCTCGTTGCCCTGATGATATCCCTCAACATGTCAGCATCCAGTTCCATGCCCTTTTCAGCAACCGCAGCCGCAACCTTACTGGCAAGTGCACCATATTCAAGCTTCGCAACAAATGTCTTCGACAAGACAAAATCCACACTTATCACAGCATACCTCCCCCACAGTTCCTTGCTCTTCAACCGACTGTAGCGATAACCATATTGCATCTCATCCCTGCTGAAAGAGCACACCTCGCGAGTCTGAATATCCACGACATTAACACTCACTACAAAATCCTTCACCTCCACGCCATAAGCACCAATATTCTGCACGGAAGCAGCACCCACCTCTCCGGGGATGGCAGTCAGATTCTCCAACCCATACCACTTGCGGCGCAGCGACTCTGCTACAAGGTCGTCCCATACCATGCCCGCACCAACACGCACACGAACGCTCTTCTCATCTTGGCCTATCAACGACACCTCCTTGCAATTGCTGTGAAGAACAAGGCCTGGATAATCATCCATAAACAACAGATTACTGCCCTGCCCAACAAACAGAACCTTCAGGTCGTTGCACACACCAGCATCCGCCGACCCAGTATATTCAGCCCTTGCTTCATCCAGAATAAGTTTCACATCATCGGCCGTGCTGTACTCTGCAAAAAACCGCGTTTTAGCACTAATGCCAAAAGTATTATACTCTTTTAAATCAATATCGTATCGTATCATAATATCCTATATAAGTTTATCAGACAACATTATTCCTCAAGGCGTGTCAACACCCATTCACTTCCATCCCTTTCAAAACACAACACATCCATCATGCTGCTGGCCATGCCACATTTCACCATTACACACTTGCCCACAATATTCGGCAACATAGGCACCATACTGCCGCTAGCCATACCAGCATCGCCATATTCCAGCAAGATGAAATTCCCAAAGGGCAACTCAGGAGAGAAAACCGAAAACTGATCAGGATCTATCGTTCCCTCTATCACCTCACCATCATCATCAACCATCGATATGCCAATAGGCTGCGACAGGTGCGACTGTCTGTAAAGAGAGTCGAGAGCAAACTGCTGGTAGAAATGCAAGAAATCACAGCTCTCGGCAGAATCAAAAGAAAAACTCCTGATACTGCTCACGTTCCATTCCCCTTTCTCACGCGAACAGACAAGGCGGTTAACACTACCCTCCTGCAGGTTGACAAGATTTACGGCAGCATGAGTGGCAAACGACGAAGGGTCGGACTCAAGCTCATCAAGACTATTGAGAATCAAGACATAATAACTCTGGTCAACAGAACTCAGTAAATCATGAAAATCCGAGAACCGCTTCAGTACCATATCACCCTTGCCATCACACGAGCTCACGCTGACAGGCAAGGAGATACGTGCAGACTGAAAATTCGTGTTATAAAGAAAGGCATAAAGAAAATCATTAAAATTCTCATCCACAGCATCACTCAATGGCACATCCACAACATCATACACCAGCGAATCCTGCAAAACACTGTCCGAATCCTCCAGCACAGACTCAACCCAAGCTTCATCCTCAGCCCTCTTTGCATCTTTACACGAAAAAAGAACAAAGCCTATACATACAAATGTATAAACATAAAAAGATGTCAACAGCTTACAAAAGTCCCATTTATTCTGCATATAACAAATATAATACACAAAATTACATTTTTATTTTGAGATACAGCCCAAAAATCAGAAAATAATGCGTATCTTTGCATAAAATTTAAATAAACAGCAAACTATGCTACAGAAAATAGAACAACTCATGCAAGAAGTGGCAGCGTTGAAAGCCACTACAGCCGAAGAGGCAGAAAACCTCCGTATAAAGTATCTCAGCAAGAAAGGACTGATCAACGACCTCATGTCCGAGTTCCGCAACGTACCAGCAGAGCAGAAGAAAGAGGTGGGCATGAAGATCAACGAGCTCAAGCAGGCCACTCTCGACAAGATCAACGAGATAAAAGACGCCGTGCAGAGCAGCGAACAGGCAGGCGACGACCTCGACCTCACACGCACACCCTACCCCATCAAGCTCGGAACACGCCATCCGCTCACCATTGTCAAGAACGAGATTGTAGACATATTCTCGCGATTGGGATTCGTTCTGGCCGAAGGTCCCGAGGTAGAGGACGACTGGCACGTATATTCTAGCATGAACTTCGCCGACGACCATCCAGCACGCGACATGCAGGACACATTCTTCGTCGAGGCACACCCCGACATCATACTGCGCTCGCACACCAGTTCGGTGCAGGCACGAGTCATGGAGAAGCAGCAGCCACCCATCCGTGTCATATGCCCCGGTCGCGTATATCGCAACGAAGCCATCTCAGCTCGTGCACACTGCTTCTTCCATCAGGTCGAGGGACTCTATATCGACAAGAACGTATCGTTCACCGACCTTAAGCAGGTACTCCTGCTCTTCGCCCAGGAGATGTTCGGAACCGACACAAAGATACGTCTGCGTCCATCCTACTTCCCCTTCACAGAGCCCAGTGCCGAGATGGACATCTCATGTCACCTCTGCGGCGGAAAAGGATGTTCATTCTGCAAGCACACAGGCTGGGTAGAGATTCTCGGCTGTGGTATGGTCGATCCCGCCGTGCTCGAAGCCAACGGAATAGACAGCACCCAATACACTGGCTACGCCTTCGGTATGGGTATTGAGCGTATCACAAACCTGAAATATCAAGTCAAGGACCTCCGTATGTTCTCTGAAAACGACAAACGCTTCCTCGACGAATTCACAGCAGCAAACTAAGCTTTTGGCCCACAAGCCAAATCCTATCATCATTACACAAGGACTTTCTGCCTTATCCAAGGCTGGAAGTCCTTGTTTTTAAAGCAAAAATACTAGCAGAAATTCGAAAATTCCCTAGCGGAATTTCAGAAAAACCGTAGCGTCGTTCAACCGTCCAGCCTAGGTTGGACGGTCAAAACTCGCTAGGAGAAAAAAACAAACTCGCAGCGATCTCAAAATATTCTCGCAGCATGTTTTCACAAATCGCCTAGCAGTATTCCAACAAGGTGGTATCTGACCCGTTCCGTCAAACACACATCCACCCTTTCCCCGCAACGAAAATAAAAATTTGCACTCACTCTTCAGCTCTTCATATTTTCGTCACATCTCACTGTACAACAACACATTACAGACATGAAGAGTCACTCCGCCTCTTCATATCTCTTCATACCTCTTCATGTCAACATACCAACACTCCCCAAGCCCCCCATCCTCCTTATTTTCGGAACGACATGAAGAGACATGAAGGGTTCTTCACCAATTTGGGTGCAGAAAAACAAGTAAAAAAATATCTGTAAATAATTGAATAATATATAGTTAAAAAGTTGCAGGAGTGCGTATTT
>JAGHUS010000086.1 GCA_018064685.1 Bacteroidales bacterium
TTGAAGCAATAAATGCACTTCAACGCACAAAGGGTTCGCACTCAAAATGCGAACCTTTTTTATAGCAGTTTAGCAGTTTAGCAGTTTAGCAGTTGTAAATAATAGGGTACTATATATGATTTGACCCAGAGTGTCATTCCGACGTAGGAGGAATCTCTACTTTGCGACGTCTCACAAAGTCCAACAAGGACTCACAATAGCAGGATTGGACTTTTGACTACGGGACTTTTGACTACGGGACAAAAGTAAAAGTAGAGATCTGCATTTTGCCCGTCGACAAAAGCCCTTCGTCGGGATAACAATGAAGGTGTGGGCCAAACAGTATATCATTGCAAAAAAATGAATGCTTCTCGACTCGCGTCGAAAAGCACTCTACACAAACACAAAATAAAACACGTAATTGTCTAGTCTTATAATGCTAAGCGTCGGTTCACACCGGGCTTTCGCAAAACTAGAACATTAATATCAGGATAACAAAAACTTATTCTTAATGTTAATGTTCGGCCACATCATCATCGTGGAATCAAAACGGCTGTTTCGATGTTGTAGATGAATTGTGGCTGGGCGTGGAGTAATCAACGAGGATTACATGATGCCACGCTCGCGCAAAGCCTGCTGCCACTTCCAAGCCGAAGCGAGAACCTCTTCAACGGGTGTCTCTGCCTTCCAGCCAAGTACATTGTTGGCTTTGTCTACATTACCCCAAACCTTCTCGATATCGCCCTCGCGGCGGGGTGCATAGCTCCAGGGCAGCTTGACGCCCGTTGCCTTCTCAAAGCCCTGGATAACCTCGAGAGTTGAGAGGCCGGTACCAGTACCGATGTTGAAGATCTCGACAGCGTCTGTCTCCTTCTCGAGAACGCGCTCCATAGCCTTGACGTGAGCCTTGGCAAGATCGACAACATAGATGTAGTCGCGGATACAGGTTCCGTCGGGAGTATTATAGTCGTTACCAAAAATCTTAAGCTCCTTGCGGATGCCCATAGCGGTTTGGGTAACGAAGGGGATGAGGTTCATGGGTACGCCATTGGGCAACTCGCCAATGAATGCTGAGGGGTGTGCGCCAATGGGGTTGAAATAACGAAGGATGACGCTCTTGATGGGAGCACCTGAGTGGATGTAATCCTGGATGATCTCCTCGTTGACCTGCTTGGTGTTGCCATAGGGCGACAGTGCCTTCTGGATGGGAGCATTCTCGGTGACAGGAAGATTCTCGGCAGAGGGTTGTCCGTACACGGTGCAGCTTGAAGAGAAGATGATGCCCTTGCAGTCGTACTTGGGCATAAGCTCGAGCAGATTGATAAGGCTGACAAGATTGTTGCGATAGTAGAGAAGAGGCTTCTCAACGCTCTCGCCTACTGCCTTGCTTGCAGCAAAATGTATGATACCCTTAATGCCAGGATACTTCTGGAAAACAGCCTCGGTGGCGTCAAAGTCGCGAAGATCTACCTTCTCGAAAGCAGGGCGTATGCCAGTAATCTTCTCAATGCCATCAAGAACATCGACTGACGAGTTAGAGAGATTATCTACGATTACAACATTGTAACCTGCATTCTGCAGCTCAACAGTAGTGTGTGAGCCGATGAAACCGGTACCACCGGTAACCAAAATTGTTTCCTTCATTGTATATTTTACTTTTTTAAAGCGTACAAAGTTACCTATTATATATTTATTTTGCAAGAAAAACAGGATATTTTTCGCATAAATATCCTGCTTTTGCTATAAAGAGTTGCCAAAATGCACAAAAACGTGTATTTTGGGCAATGAAAATCAGATGCCGAAGAGTTTCTCCAAACCGTTGTTGACACCGCTGAAACCCATGAAAGCCATAGCCAGAAGGCCTGCAGTGATGAGGGCGATGCTCATGCCCTGAACGCCCTTGGGAACAGCTACACGCGACAGCTGCTCGCGGATGCCGGCAAAGACAACCAGTGCAAGGCCGAAGCCAAGAGCTGTGCTGAAGGCGTACCAGATGCCGGTGAGGAGGTTGTGATCGAGGCCAGGAGCGGCGAAGGTGCCCTGTGCCACCTGGATGGCCACACCGAGGATGCAGCAGTTGGTGGTGATAAGGGGCAGGAACACGCCCAGTGCCTGATAGAGGCTGGGGCTTACCTTCTTGAGGACGATCTCGACCATCTGCACAAGGGCGGCAATGACGAGGATGAAGACGATGGTCTGAAGATAGCGCAGGTCGGCTCCCATCACGCTGGTTGCGGGATCAAGGAAATAGATCTGCAAAAGATAGGTGACGAGGGTGGCGATGACGAGCACGAAGGCTACGGCAGCGGCCATACCAGAGGCTGTCTCGACCTTCTTGCTGACGCCGAGGAAGGGACAGATGCCGAGGAACTGTGACAGCACAACGTTATTAACGAAGATGGCTGTAATGAATATTAATATATAACCCATTTCTTACAAAAATTTAAGAATAATGAATTAAGAATTATTTCTTAATCTTATTGATGATGGCAATGAGATATCCCAAAGCGATGAAGGCGCCGGGTGCAAGCACGAAGACAAGCGCACCGTAGTTCTCGCTGAAGCATTCGAAGCCAAAGACCTTGCCGGTACCCAAGAGCTCGCGGACACCACCCAGCAGGGTGAGGGCGATGGTGAAGCCAAGACCCATGCCCAAGCCGTCGAGAATGCTGGCAAAGGGGTTGTTCTTGGCAGCAAAAGCCTCGGCACGACCCAGGATGATGCAGTTCACCACGATGAGGGGAATGAAAAGACCCAGGCTCTTGTCTACCTCGGGCGCATAGGCCTTGATGAACATCTGCAGGATGGTGACAAGCGAAGCTATGACCACGATGAAGGCGGGGATGCGCACCATGTCGGGGATAAGGCTCTTGATGCAAGAGATGATGAAGTTGCTGACGATGAGGACGGCCATGGTGGCAAGACCCATCGACATACCGTTGAGCGCACTGCTGGTGGTTCCCAGCGTGGGGCACATACCAAGGAGGAGTACAAAGGTAGGATTCTCCTTGACGATACCATTAAATAATACTTTCAAGTAATTCATACTATATTCCTCCTTTCATTACTGGTTGACTTGTTCTGATGTTTGGGCACCTGCCTCGGGTTGGGGCATAGGGCCACGACCCAATGACTGGCGATAGGCATCGTAAGCGGCATTGACGGCACGCAGGAAGGCACGCGAGGTGATGGTGCTGGCAGTGATGGCATCGACATCGCCACCGTCCTTCTTAACCTTCAGCTCGCCAGCAGCAGGATTCTTGCCGATGATGCTGCCGCGAGCGTCCTTCTGGAACCACTCGCCTGCCTTGGCACCAAGGCCGGGTGTCTCCTGTGTCTTCAGTATCTTGTAGCCAAGGATGTTGCCATCAGGGTCGAAACCCACCATAATGGTAAGGTCGCCACCGAAGCTGGCATTCATGGGGTCGACGGCCTTGACGGCACAACCCTTCTCGCCTGCATTATAGACAACGAACTCCTTGCCCTCGATGGTGACGGGTGTCTCGCTCGCGATCTTTATCTCGTCAGTGCAGAGAACATCCTTCTTTGCCTGATCCTCGTTCTGCTGGTTTATCTCGGCAATCTTTGTCTCGGTCATGCTGTTGACATAAGCCAGTGCACCACCTGCCACAACCGTGATAAGGGTGAGCACAACGACCATGTTAACGAGTGATGATTTCATCTTTTTCATTTGCTGCCTCCTTTCTTGGCCACTTCGCCGAAGCGCTTTGGCTTGCAATAGTTATTAATAAGAGGAGTGAACGCATTCATGATGAGGATGGCAAACGACATTCCCTCGGGATAAGCACCCCAGAGACGGATGACAACGGTGAGGAAACCGATGCAGACACCGTAGATGAGCTGACCCTTGTGCGTCATGGGCGAGGTGACATAGTCGGTAGCCATGTAGCAGGCACCCAGGATAAGACCACCGCAGAGGAGGTGAGTGAGGGGGTTGTAATCTTCAGTGGGATTGACAAGGTAGAGAATGCCAGTGAAGACGGCAACGGTGCCGAGAATGCTGACGGGAATGTGCCAAGTAATGATCTTCTTCCAGAGCATGAAGAGCAAGCCCAGGAGCAGACAAAGGGCACTAACCTCGCCCAACGAGCCACCCACATTTCCGAAGAGCATGTCGGAGGGTGAGAGCTGAGCCAGCTCATCGAATTTGCCTTCGGCAATCAATCCGAGAGGAGTGGCACCGGTAACAGCATCAGTACCCAGAGCTGTGAGCTGACCGGGTTCGGGCCATGTGGTCATCTGCACGGGGAAAGAGATGAGAAGGAACACACGACCCACGAGAGCGGGATTGAAGGGGTTGCAGCCAAGGCCGCCGAATGTCATCTTACCCACACCAATGGCTACAAGAGCGCCAATGATGATGATCCAAACGGGAAGGTTGCTGGGCAGGTTGAAGCCAAGCAGCAAACCAGTGAGCACTGCACTGCCGTCGCAGATGGTACAACGGCTTCTCTTGAGCAGGAACTTGGCAATGAGCCACTCGAAGAGGACGCAAGCAAGCACCGAGGTGGCAAGCACTATGGCAGCGCCCAAGCCAAAGAAGAAGAGGCTGGCAAGAAGTGCAGGCACCAAAGCGATGCAAACACCATACATGTTCTTCTGTACAGAGTCGCCTCCGTGAACATGTGGTGAAAGTGATATAATCAATTTACTCATTATTCTATTATTATTAAGGATTACTTCTTCTGCGCAGCAGCAGCTCTGCTACGGATGATACCCATCACAGTGCCCTTGCCCAGACGGATGTTGTCGAGCAGAGGACGATGGCTGGGGCAGGTGAACTGGCACGATCCGCACTCGATGCACGAAACGATGTCCTCACGCTCGGCTGTTTCCCAGTCGTGCTGAGCACTTGTCGTGGCCAGGAGATAAGGCTCCAAGCCCATAGGACAAGCGCTGACGCACTTGGCGCAACGGATGCATGGATCGGGTTCGCTGCGGCGTGCCTCCTTCTCGTTCATGATGAGCAAACCGCTCGATCCCTTTGTCATGGGTACCTCAAGGCTTACGAGTGCCTTACCCATCATAGGACCACCACCGATAATCTTGCCGGTATCCTCGGGCAAACCACCGCACTCGTCGATGAGCTGCTGGAAGGGAGTACCGAGACGTGCCAAAAGGTTGGAAGGATTCTTGACGCTCTTGCCGGTGACGGTGATGACACGGTCAACGAGAGGACGATTCTTCAGAACCGCCTGGTAGATGGCATAAGCCGTACCGACGTTCTGAACCACTGCACCCACGTTGATGGGAATGGCTGGGGGAGCAGGAACCTGACGACCTATGACGGCATCAATCAACTGCTTCTCACCACCCTGAGGGTACTTGACCTTGAGGGGTACGATTTCGATATTGGGATGGCTCTGTGCCTTCTCGGTCAACAGGGCAATGGCATCGGGTTTGTTATTCTCAATACCCACATAACCGCGCGTAACGCTAACAGCCTTCATGATACACTCTACGCCCTCCAGAATCTCTTCAGCATGTTCGAGCATAAGGCTGTGATCGGCAGTAAGATAAGGCTCACACTCTACAGCATTGATGATAACGCACTCAGCCTTCTGTCCGGGAGGGGGACACAGCTTGACGTGGCAGGGGAAGGTGGCACCTCCCAAACCTACGATACCAGCATTCTTAACCTTCTCGACAATGGCCTTGCTATCCAGTTCGGGATGATCGGAAAGCTTGACGAGATCGGTCGAACGGTCGATCGACTCTTCCCATTCATCACCTTCGACATCCACATACACAGCCATACGGCGCGTACCACTGGCATCGAGTGCAACGTCAACCTTGCTTACCTTTCCGCTCACGGAACTAAAGATAGGAGCACTGACAAAGCCGCCAGCCTCACCCAGCATGGTACCCACCTTCACCTCGTCACCTTTCTTCACAACGGGCTTGGCAGGAGCACCAATGTGTTGGAACATGCTGAAAACAGCCTGCTTTGGCAGAGCAGCCTCACGGATAGGACTACCAGCAGACAACTTATTCTCTGCGGGATGAACACCGCCTATTCTAAATGTCTTCATATCTGCTTACTGTTTTGTTGCTTCTTCCTGTGCCTCCTTGGCAGGAGTGGCAGCAGCATTGTTAGTATTAGCTTTTACATTCTCAACGCTCTTGGCCGGCTGTGCTGCATCGGCAGGAGCCTCAGCCCTGGGTTTGCGGGGAGGGAAGTTGAAACCAACAATAGCACCCTTGGGGCATGCCTCTTCGCACTTGCGGCACATCTTGCACTTATCAGGATCAATCCATGCAAGGTTGTTCTCGAGGGTGATGGCCTCAAACTTCTCACATGTCTTCACGCACTTGCCGCAACCGATACAAGCCGACTTGCATGCCTTGTTGGCAATGGCACCCTTGTCCTTGTTGTTGCAAAGCACTACCATGCGACGGCCCTTAGGACCTGCGGGGCGAATCTCGATGATGCCGCGAGGACAAGCCTTGGCACATGCACCACAGGCAGTACACTTGGCTTCGTCAACCTCTGCCAAGCCCGTTGCGGGATTGATGCTGATGGCGCCGAACTTACATGCCTCGACACAGTCGCCACCACCCAGACAGCCATAGCCGCAAGCCGTCTCGCCATTACCCGTCATCTGCTGTATGCGACAACTGCGTGTGCCGTCATACTCCACCACACGGGGGCGTGCCTCGCAGCTACCGTTACAGCGCACAACAGCCACCTTGGGGGCCGAAGCCGATGCCTGAAGGCCTAAGATGCCAGCTACTTGCTCCATGACAGCATTGCCGCCAGGAGCACAATTCAATTCTCCCAAAGAGCCTCCATCGGCAGCCTTCACACATGCTGCAGCAAAACCGCTACAACCGGGATAGCCACAACCACCACAGTTGGCCTGAGGTAATACCTCAGCCACTTGGGCAATGCGTGGATCTTCATGCACAGCAAACTTCTTGGAAGCAAGGAAAAGGATCACCGCAGCGATGAGTCCTATGCCTCCAAGCACAATTACTGCAATAAGAATTACATTCATGTTGTTTAATTATTTATTAGTTTATTTTTTCTTACTCTTCATGCTACATCCCACGAGGGACGGATGTTGCCTACTCCTCAATCTGCATCTGGAAACGCGCCTCGAACTTACTGCGCATGCAATACATTATTATATAATATACCACGAGAACGGTTAACGCAGCCAATGCCGCCAAAGCATCGCTGCCAGCGGCAAAGTACACGCCAGCCACGGTAGCAATGACCATGAGTAGGGGCAAAACATACGCCCACCAAGTGGCTTTCAAGCCCTGGGTGAGCGAACCTACTACTACAACAGAGTCGCCAATCTGATAATTGGCAGAATGTGAAGTGCGGATGTCTACAATCTTCTCCTTGCTCTCGCTGGATTGGCACAACTTGGCCGCACTACATCCACTACAAGCCGAAGATTGCAGGATGCGAACCTTTACAATCTCGCCTGTTATGTTTTCCACCGTACCTTGATGCCTGATAGTCTCTGCCATCGTGCGATTTTTATCTCTTGAGTTCCTCTGTAATGATTTGGGAGCGATAAACGGGACTCGAACCCGCGACCCTCGGCTTGGGAAGCCAATGCTCTACCAACTGAGCTATTATCGCAAACGCAACGCAAAAGTACAAAAACTTTGTCATTCGGCAAAGCAAGAATAGCAAAATCTTTTATTTTTGTCGAAATGAAAACAAAAAAGAGGTGGAAAAGTGATTTTTTATAGAGATGCCGTAAGCAGAAGGGGGCAAGCCCCTTAGTTTTTGAAACTATGTATTGGAGCGGGGATGCGACCTTTTCTATTGACAAAGTCGGCACACGACCATCTGTTGACCGGCATGACAGGAGCATAGCCTAGCAAGCCGCCAAACTCTACCGTGTCGCCCACCGTCTTGCCCACCACGGGGATGATTCTCACAGCCGTCGTCTTCTGGTTCACCATGCCAATGGCAGCTTCGTCGGCAATGATACCGCTGATCGTTGTGGCAGGCGTATCGCCGGGAATGGCAATCATGTCCAATCCCACTGAGCAGACGCAGGTCATGGCTTCAAGCTTCTCGAGAGTGAGACACCCTTTTTCGACTGCATTTATCATACCCTGATCCTCGCTGACAGGAATAAAGGCGCCACTCAAGCCACCCACATAGGAGGATGCCATTACTCCACCCTTCTTGACCTGGTCGTTGAGCAATGCCAAGGCAGCGGTGGTGCCAGGTGCACCGGCACATTCAAGGCCGCACTCGCAAAGGATGTCGGCCACACTATCGCCAACAGCAGGAGTGGGAGCCAGCGAGAGGTCGATGATGCCAAAAGGGATGCCAAGACGGCGACTTGCCTCCTGGGCAACGAGCTGTCCCACACGTGTTATCTTAAAGGCAGTCTTCTTGATGGTTTCGCACAGCACCTCGAAGCTTTCACCGCGAATAGACTTCAGCACACTGTTCACCACGCCAGGACCACTGACACCGACGTTGATGATGGCATCTGCCTCACTGACACCATGGAACGCACCAGCCATGAAGGGATTATCGTCGGGAGCATTGCACAGCACCACCAGCTTGCCGCACCCCAGCGAGTCGTTGTCCTTGGTGGCATCGGCCGTATCCTTGATAATCTCGCCCATCAAGCGCACTGCGTCCATATTGATACCCGTCTTGGTACTGCCCACATTCACGCTCGAGCAGATGCGCTCGGTAACGGCCATGGCTTTGGGAATGCTGCGGATGAGCAGTTCGTCGCTTCGCGTCATGCCTTTGCTGACAATAGCCGAATAGCCGCCGAGAAAGTTGACACCAATCTCTTTGGCAGCACGGTCGAGCGTTTCGGCTATCATCACATAGTCATCGCTCGTCTTACAGCACGAGGCACCCACCAACGATATCGGAGTTATGCTGACACGCTTGTTGACAATAGGAATGCCATATTCGCGCGAGATATCCTCTCCCGTCTTGACCAGATCCTTGGCCAGTGATGTGATTTTACTGTATATCTTCTGACAGCACATCACCAGGTCCTTGTCGGCACAACCCAACAGGTTGATACCCATAGTGATGGTTCGGACATCCAGATTCTGCTGTTCCACCATCTTATTGGTTTCCAGCACCTCGTTGATATTTATCATGACAGTTCGAATATTATGAATTCACTTCCTGCATCCTCAATCGCATGGCATTGGCATGAGCATCGAGCATCTCGTTGTCGGCCATGCATGCCACCGTCTGTCCGATGCCGCGAATACCCTCTGGAGTGATATGCTGGAACGTCACCTTGCGCTGATAGCTGTCAAGGTTCACGCCACTGTATGCCATTGCATACCCGCTTGTGGGCAACGTGTGATTGGTGCCGCTGGCATAGTCGCCAGCGCTCTCGGGGGTGTACGAACCGAGGAAGACACTTCCGGCATTCACTACCATCTGGGCCAGTTCCTCGTAGTTGCTCGTCTCGATAATGAGATGCTCGGGGGCATAGGCATTGCACATACGCATCATCTCCTCGTCATCGCGCACCAGGATGACCTTGCTGTGAGTCAGCGCCTGCTCGGCAATCTCCTTGCGAGGCAATGCTGCCAACTGCGCTTCAACACAGGTTTCAACCTTGCCAACCATCTCCTCGCTCGTGGTAAAGAGCAGCACCTGGCTATCTATGCCATGCTCGGCCTGCGAAAGCAGGTCAGCTGCCACGAAGGCAGGATTGCTGTCCTTGTCGGCCAACACAGCCACCTCGCTAGGTCCTGCGGGCATGTCGATGGCAACGTCGTGCAATGATACATGCTGCTTGGCACGCATGACATACTGATTGCCAGGACCGAATATCTTGTACACCTTGGGCACCGACTCAGTGCCATAAGCCATGGCACCGATAGCCTGCACGCCACCTATCTTGTAAACTCTGTTCACGCCAGCCACACGTGCGGCCACCAGAATGGCGGGATTGACACTGCCATCGCGACTGGGAGGGGTGCAAAGCACGATATCCTTGCAACCGGCAATCTTGGCGGGAATGGCCAGCATAAGCACCGTACTGAACAAGGGAGCTGTACCACCGGGGATGTAAAGTCCTACCTTCTCGATGGCAATGCTCTTCTGCCAGCATGTCACACCTGGTTCTACCTCAACCTTCTCACCCACAAACTTTTGCGAAGCATGAAAGGCATGAATATTACGATGAGCATGAAGAATAGCAGCCTTGAGCTCATCGTCTACCAGCTCTTCGGCCTTAGCCATCTCGTCCTCGCTCACCATCAGTTCCGACAGCTCCACATGGTCGAACTTGGCTTCATAAGCCTTTACTGCAGCATCGCCATTCTGGCGTATATCGTCCAGCACACCATCAACGATGGCATCCAGCTGGGCGGCTTCTTTCGCAGGGCGCCGAAGCAACTCTGCCCATTCACCTTCGTTTGGATATTTATAGCAAATCATATTATTTAAGAGTAGTAAAAAGGTTGTAAAAGAGTCGTAAAAAAGGTTGTAAAGCTTTTGACGCAAAGTCAAAATGCAGACGAATGAGGAGAAGCCTCATTACCTCATAACCTTTTATGGGATCATCTTCTCAATAGGGATGACAAGAATGCCCTCTGCTCCCAGTTCCTTCAATTTGGCAATGATTTCCCAGAAACTCTTCTCGTCGATGACGGTGTGAACACTGTTCCATCCGGGAGTGGCCAGAGGCATCACCGTGGGACTCTTGGCACCGGGCAGCACCTTGATGACCTCGTCCAGACGCTCGGCAGGCACATTCATCAGCACATACTTCTTGTCCTCGGCTGCCTTGACAGCTTCAATACGGAAAAGCAGTTCCTGAAGTGTCTCGCGCTTCTCGTCGGCCATCTTGGGGTCGCCAATCAGCAGAGCCTCGCTCTTCATCACGACCTCCACCTCGCGCAGGTTGTTGCTGACGAGCGTACTACCAGAGCTTACGATGTCGAAGATGGCATCGGCAAGTCCAATGCCCGGGCTTATTTCTACCGAACCTGTAATGACGTGGATGTCTGCCTCGATATTATTCTTGGCCAGAAAGCGTTGCAATATCTCGGGATAGCTGGTGGCGATCTTCTTGCCCTGAAACCACTCCAAGCCCTCATACTTCTCGGCCTTGGGGATGGCAAGCGAGAGACGGCACTTGCTGAAGCCCAGACGACGAATGACGTCTGCCTTGTAGCCGCGCTCCTCAAACTCATTCTCACCCACTATGCCCAAGTCGGCCACACCGGTTGCCACACTCTGGGGAATGTCATCGTCGCGCAGATAAAGTATCTCGACAGGAAAATTGGAACTCTGCACCAGTAAGGTGCGCTTTGAGGAGCTGACCTTGATGCCGGCCTCAGCCAGCAAAGCCATCGTGTCCTCGAACAAACGTCCTTTTGATTGTACTGCGATTCTCAACATAACTTTTTACACCTAAAATTTCTATTGATTCTATACCGATTTTTCAGTTCGGTACTTACATATTATTTTATTTTTCTCAAAAACGCGTGCAAATATACAAAAAAAATACTACCTTTGCGAATAAATTAAAAAAAACTTATTGATTTATGTACATCATAGGCATTGCAGGCGGCACGGGGTCGGGAAAGACTACCGTTGTGAAGAAGATAATCGAAAGTATACCTGACGGCAGAGTGGCACTCATACCGCAAGATTCTTATTATAACGACACTACAGAGTTGAGCATCGAGGAGCGACGTAAGATTAACTTCGACCACCCCGACGCCTTCGACTGGAAACTCCTCACAAAACAGATCGAAGACCTGCGCAGCGGCAAAGCCATAGAGCAACCTACCTATAGCTACCTCATCAGCAACCGACTGGAGGAGACCGTACACGTGGAACCATGCGAAGTGATCATCATCGAGGGAATCATGGCACTATGGAGCAAGGAGCTGCGAGAGCTGATGGATCTGAAGATCTTTGTGGATGCCGATCCCGACGAACGGCTCATACGCGTTATCCAGCGCGACACCATAGAGCGAGGACGTACCCCCCAGATGGTCATCGACCGATACCTGGACGTACTAAAGCCCATGCACGAGGAGTTCATCGAACCTACCAAACGCTTTGCCGACCTCATCATACCCCAAGGGGGCAACAACCGCCAGGCCATCGACATCATGCGCACATACATCATTCATCGCACCAGACCTGAGTTGAGAGTTGAGAGTGTAGAGTAGTTGAATAAGTTGAAAGTATTACCCAGCAAACTAGATAAACTCTAAACTTAAATACTCTTTCAACTAAAATACTACCAACTCTTTCAACTAAAATACTACCAACTCTTTCAACTACACTATACTCTAAACAACTCTACCATTTCCATCCATGCCAAGCCGAAGCTTTCATCACCTCATAGTGCTCACTGCCATGTCCTTGTCTATTCTCTCATGTGCAGAGAAGGACAAGCAGGTGTCGTCCATCTTCCACTCCAACGATGAGAATACCGACACCCAGCACCTTGACATGCGCGAACTAGAGGAGGGGGGCGAGATCATAGCCGTAACGCTGAGTGGCCCTGACACATATTTTGAATGGAGAGGACAGTGCTTTGGCGACCAGTACGAACTGGCAGCCGACTTTGCTCGAAGCAAGGGCGTGCGATTACGCATGGAGATAGCACACGACTCGACAGAGCTAATAAGCAAACTGCAGAACGGTGAGGCGGACATCATTGCACTGCCCATGCCCGACACACCCGACTGCATCCTGGCCGCCATACAGGACAGCACGAAAACAGACAGTCCTACCCACGACAGAAAGGCACTGGGATGGCTCACACGCGCCTCGTCACAACAGCTGGCCGAAGAGCTGAATAAATGGTACACACCCGACATCAAACAGAAGATATTGGCGCATAGAAACCAGCTCATACAGAAAAAGATACACCACGAGTCGCACTCCCACCCAAGACCCAAGGTAAAGAATGCCGCAGGTGGCATCATCAGCGACTACGACAACCTCTTCCAACGCTATGCTGCCCTGTGCAGATGGGATTGGAAACTTCTGGCAGCACAATGCTATCAGGAGTCGGCCTTCGACCCCAACGCCGTGTCGTGGGCAGGAGCACAAGGCCTCATGCAGCTCATGCCAAGCACCGCACGCCACTACGGAGCAGCCGAGAACGTCTTCGATCCAGAGACAAACATACGAGCTGCCGCCAGCCTCATCATCGACCTCAACAAGGAGTTTGCAGAGATACACGACGAAGACGAGCGCATCAGTTTCATCCTGGCATCCTACAACGGAGGACAGGGACATGTGCGCGATGCCATGGCACTGACAAAGAAATACGGGGGTAATCCGCACCTATGGAGCGACGTGCGCCAGTACATCCTGGCACTGTCCGACTCGAAGTATTATCGCGACCCGGTAGTCAAATACGGCTATCTGCGAGGCAATGAAACAGCCAACTACGTATCCTCAATCCGTTCACATTGGGCATACTACAGCGGAATAAGGTGAGGTTATAAGGTTTTGAGGTTGGGAAGATTAGTAAAAAGTGAATAGTAAAAAAAAATCGACCTGTACAAATGAAACATATTTCGCTGTCGCTTAACTACTCCTGCTGCACCAATCAAAATTCAGTGGAGCATTAGCGAAAATACTCCCGCTGCACCCATTAACCGTCCAGCCTAGGTTGGACGGTCAAGTCATGCTGCATGATTCATTTTAGTCATGCTGCATGATTCAACCGTCCAGCCTTGGTTGGACGGTTAACTGCCTCTGCATCTTTTTTCTTCCTTCTATGATAATGGTGGTAATCAGTTGCCGCTGCATCATTTGTACAGGTCGATCTTTTTCCTGGCTTTTCTTTGTTGATATTTAAAATATCCGCGGCTGGGGTTGAACCAGCTAGGTTAGTGTCATGCCCGACACACCACGAAAAAAGGATTAGATTTCTCTAATCCTTTTTGTACGCCCTCAGGGGCTCGAACCCTGGACCCATTGATTAAGAGTCAATTGCTCTACCAACTGAGCTAAGGACGCATGCTGAGAGAATTTTTATATTTTGTACGCCCTCAGGGGCTCGAACCCTGGACCCATTGATTAAGAGTCAATTGCTCTACCAACTGAGCTAAGGACGCGTAATCTCTCATTTGCGGATGCAAAGGTACGACATTTTTCGGAAACCGCCAAACATTTCGCAAACTTTTTTCAAAAAAAAGAGCCATTCCACTCTGGGGAAGGCTCAATATAGGGTTTCACGACGTGTTTACTAAACCAAATCGTACAGCAGCGAGGGTGTCTTACGTCTTAGCACATCAAGTTGGAAGTCTACACCATCGATGATGCAGTAACCACGCAGTATCGTGCTTACCGTCTTACGAGCCAGCTCCGGGTGGTTGTTCTCCTCGCTGAGGTGGCAGAGCCAGACATGGCGCAGACGCTCCGTGGCATGCTCTGCCAGAAGCTTTCCGCACTCACGGTTGCTCAAGTGTCCGCGTCCACTACGTATACGTCCTTTCAGATAGGCCGGATAAGGACCACGCGCCAGCATCTCCTCGTCGTGGTTGCTTTCCAGCACAAGATAATTGGCAGCGTGCACCATCTCTTGTATCTCCTCCGTCACACGGCCAGCATCCGTCACAAGGCAGAACGTGATGCCCTCTGCCTCCACGCAATAGCCGACGCAGTCACTGCTGTCATGCGGCACCGCGAATGGCGTTACCACAAAGTCACCAAGTACCGTAGGTTGCTGTTTCGAAATCTGGCGCACATGCTTCTCCGTCAACTTGCTCGTCACACAATAATTGCGGTTTATTCCCAGATGCACCTCGGCAGTGGCATAGATGGGAATGTTGTAATCGTTAGCCAGATTCCCAACCGACTTGATATGATCGGCATGATCATGCGTAACGAAGACCGCATCCACACACTCAACGTCATAGCCATTGGCTTGCAACGTCTTTCGTATGGCGCGCATATTCAAGCCCGCATCGATAAGAATGCTCGTATGTCCCGTGGTAAGGAAATAGCTGTTACCGCTGCTTCCACTTCCCAAGCATAAGAATTTAAGCATAGTTAGAATCAATTTTGCACAAAGATACCATTTTTTTTACACTTATCCAAAGAAAAATGCATTTTTTAGTACAAAATCATTAAAATGGCAGACCTACCGCAAAATGGAAAGAAAAATCGCGTTTTAAATTAGGGTGTATGATGGGATAATGGTGCTTGACATCATCATAAGCAGGATTGATGGCTTTCACACCTCCATCCAGTCGCAAAATGAAGTAATTGAAATTAAGACGCAGACCAAGACCATAGGCAGCTGCTATCTCCTTCCAGAAGGTATTGAAAGTGAACTGCCCGCCTGGCTGGTCTTCATAATTGCGCAATGTCCACACATTACCAGCATCCAGAAACACTGCACCGTCAATCTTCCAGAACAGGTGCGTGCGGTACTCCAGATTCATGTCCAGCTTCATGTCGCCCGTCTGGTTGATGAAGTCAATTCGGCCATCGGTTCCGCGGAACTTGCCAGGACCCAACTCTCTCACCGACCATCCGCGAACGCTGTTGGCACCACCCGAGAAGTAACGCTTCTCATAGGGCAGAATGTTGCTGTTGCCATACGGAATGGCCACGCCCAGTCCGAAATGCAAGGCCAAAGAGTTGCGCTCGTTTATCTTGAAACTCTTCGAGAAGTCGAAGTCCAGCTTGGCATACTCGGCATACGCCACGTCAAACACCGTATAGTGTCCGTCACTATTCTTGTCTCCACGCGACAGCGATGAGATGCCTCGCAGCAGGTTTCCCGCCGTCTCCAAGCCAAAACGTATGCTATACGCATTGGTGCCATAGGTCGAAGTCAAGCCGCTGGCCATGGTCGAATAACTGAAGTTATAGCCCATCTTCATAATGAAGAGGTTCTCGTAGTTGTAACGCAGAATGGCATTGCGCGACGTGGGGTCGTCCAGATAGTCTTTCTTGAACGTCTCCGAAATCCACGGCATGTACACATAATTCAGGTCGATGAGGTCGATGCGATGGTGGAAACGGTCGTTACGTCCCACCCATCGGTAGCGCCACACACCCGATACCACACGGCGGTGGAACTCCGGACGATCCTGGCTGTCGTACATCAGAGACACCTCGCTCGTGGCCTTCGACAAGCGGCGGAAACTCTTCGACAGGAACGGAAAGATGAAGTCGGGGAACTTAAGACTCAGCTCCGTACTATACTCAATATAGTTCTGATCGTCATAGCCATCCAGCCCCTTAATAGCCTCAAAAGCGCCGCGCAGCTTCAACCCCAGCACCTCGCTGCCCCTGAACAGGTTGCGGTTCTGATAGGCCACCGAGAGTGCGGCTCCCAAGTCGCCGGCCGAGTTAGTACCCTCCACCTCAGCGTTAATGCTGTTGGGCTTGTTGGTGGTAATCGATATGTTGGCGTCCAGCAACGTGCTGTCCACGGCATCAGGCTGGAACTGAATCGTCGAGCCCAACACGGCATCCAAGCCGCCAAGCGCGCTGTACGTCGTCTGAACATCCTGCTCGCTATAGAGCTTGCCGCATTCAATGTGGTTGACACGGTCCAGCACGCCCTTGCGTAATGTCGACTGACTGCCCGCAAGATCGTAGTTCACGCTCTTCACACGATATTGCACGTGGGGCGAGACAACACCGCTGAAACTGCGGTAAGGGTCGACAACCAGCTTCAGCCACGCCTGCCTGCCGGCCTCGGTGGTGTCGGCCTCAAAACGTATAAACTCACGATTGAAACGATAGTAGCCATTGTTCATGATGATGGCATTGATGCGCGAACGTTCATTGTTCAACACGTTCACGTCAAAATCCATACCCTCGCTCAGCAACGAGGCATCCTCGCTCCGTCGCAACAGCGAGTCCAGACCCGCATCGCGTATGTCACGCTCAATCAAGCCCACCTTATAACGCTCACGCGGGTTGATGCGGTACTTCACATCCACCTTGTGCTTGTGATAGCGGCGCTCCACCGTCACGTCGGCTTCCAGATAGCCTAGATTGCGCACCGCCGACTGTATGTCATTGCGGCAACGCTCCGTCAGCACCGTGTCTTCCAGCACCGGCTTCTCGCCTATACGCCACAAGAACTTGTTCACCTTCTTCGCCGAATCAGTCGACGAGAGGGCATAGGGCAGCAAAGGCACCTTGAAAATATTGAACCACTTACTGTTGGGATGCTGGCGTACATAGCCTTGCAGCGCACCCGTCTTCACGCTCGAACTGTCACTCACGATGCTCACCTTCTCCAACAGATGCTCGTCTTCCGGCACAAAACGAGCCACACTGCAAGAGCTAAGCAGAATGCCCAACAGCAGCACGACGAACAATATTTTATGTCGGAAAAACAAATTCATGAGACAAAGATAACAATAAATCCGCAGAAAATAACTATTTTTGCAGAAAATTAGGGAAATTACTCCTCACATCGGTTCAAACTTTCATAAAAAACTGATACTTGTGTTAAGCAAAAACAAAATTAAGCTGATTCGCTCGCTGGAGAGAAAAAAGAGCAGAAACGAAGAGGGACTCTTTGTGGCCGAGGGACCGAAGATACTCGAAGAACTGCTACCCAAATGGACACCGGTATACATTGCTGCCACGCAGGAGTGGATGGACCAGAACAGCCCCCGGCTGAGAGACGCCTCAACAGAATTCGACGTGGTGCGGCAAGAGGAACTGGAACGTGCCAGCCTGCTACGCACGCCACAGCAGGTCATAGCACTCTTCCGCATCCCTACCGAGCAGAGCAGTCTGGCCCAGCAGGCTGCCAACGAGTTGTGCCTTGCGCTAGACGGCGTACAAGACCCTGGCAACATAGGCACCATCATCCGTCTTGCCGACTGGTTTGGCATCCAGCACGTCTTCTGCTCACACGACACTGCCGACATCTTCTCGCCCAAAGCCATTCAAGCCACCATGGGAGCTATCGCGCGCGTACACGTACATTATTTAAATTTACCCGACGAGCTCCGTCAGTGCACAGCCCCCATCTACGGCACACATCTCGACGGCGACAACATCTACGACCAATCCCTCAGCCAGCATGGTATCATCGTCATGGGCAACGAGGGCAAAGGAGTGTCAAAGGAGGTGTCGCAGCTCGTCAGCAAGCGCCTCTACATCCCCCCCTACCCTGCCCATCGCGACAAAGTAGAAAGTCTTAACGTCGCCATCGCCACAGCCATCGTCTGCGCCGAGTTCAGACGGTTTGGAACCAAAAATGGCACACAAATGGCACAAATATAATATTTTTTCAAAGTTCCTTTAGTTTCGGGTAAATGTTCAAAGCCCTCGAAGAATTGCTAAGCACAACCTTCGAGAACTTGGGAAACATACAACCTGTTTTTCAAAATTTCAAAGAACGATCAAGCACATGAGGAGGCGAACTCAAGAATCCGCCCCACTAATGCCAGATGAATGGGGCAGACCTTCAAAAAAGGCGCTTTTTTCAGTACCCTCGGTCAGCCCCCATGATCAAATCATAATGATAAATCAAGGAGATAAACAGGTAAATCACTCCATATTCCAGATGACCCGTTTTTTCTTGGTTTTTCTTTGTTGATATTTAAAATTTGTACAGGTCCAAAAGAGATGGCGTGCCAGAGAATGACACGCCATCTTTATTAGCCTGGGAACTTTTGGATGAGACTATTCGATGTTCAAACCACCGTATTCCTCGTCGTCTTCTTCCGAGCCACTGGCTGCCTCGGCTGAGTATGAGCTGTAGTAGGTGTCGTCCTCGACCTCATCGTCTATGCCGGGAGCATCGCCAAGGGGAGCATCATCGTCGATGGGTGTTGAGATGAGATTGCCGTCCTCGTCATAACGCGCATCGCTCTGATAACGGAGCTTCGCAACGGGGTCTTTCTTCTTTGCAAAGATGGCTTCCGTCCAATTGCCTTTTGCTACCTCGAGCACCTCGAATCCATCGGCCAACTTACGCTCGTAGGTTCCACCTGCTGAATGCAGACGGCTAGTGGGCAGTGTGGTGGTGGTAATCTCGAAGGCGCTCTCGATGATATCCTTGACAGAGAGCTGGATGGAATCCCAACCACCGCCGAAGTTACGGTCGATAAGCTCGAGCAGGAGTGAGGCAGAAATGTACTTCACGTTCTCGTAACTGAGGTCGGAGATGCGCTTGATATCCTTCTTACGTATAGCCACAAAACCACGCTTGGCATCAACATGCGAGAACACCGTCCATTCGCCATTCTCGTACTTTGCCTTCTCGCGAACGTCGTCCTGATTGTAATGAACAACCTCGAAACAAAGACGTATGATATTGAGGATCTTGTCTTCGCTGACATGGAAGTCTTCTTCATACTTATCCTCTTCCCACATCTTTGCTATCTCGGATGCTTCGACCGACCACACGTTGCTTGAGTTCAAGTCAAGAACGGACTCTAACTTTGGTTCTTTTTTTGCCATGATTTTCTACGTTTTTATGTATTATTCAATCTTCATGTCTTGTAAGATTTGCAGAGGAGTGATCTCCTTACAAATCACTTAGTGATGCCATGATAGGTCTTCTGCACTTCTTCGTAGCTTTGCAGATTGCCAATGTCATAACGGCTGCCAGGCATCTCCATGGCGTGTACGGGGGTTTGCGTACAGAGCCATGCGATGTAGCTGCCTGGGGCATCAGTGCCACAACCCTTCTCTATGCCCAGGCGGACAAGGCGCGCGTCCTGACGCGTATAGAAGTAGAAGGGAGGGCAGCACCAGTTGGATTCAGGATGGGCAGGTTTCTCGGCCATAGACAAGATGCGATCGGAGGCATCGATGGTGACGACACCACATTTTGACAAACGCTCTTGACGCGCTTCGTAGTAACGCATGATACAGCTTGTCTGCTTCTCGACCGCATAGCGCACGAAACGTTGGAGACTGAAATCCAACACATTGTCTCCGGCAATGACCAGCATATCATCGTCCAGCTGCAACTTGTCTATAGCATACAGTATGTCGCACACAGCGCCAAGACGTGTCTCGTTGGTCGAAGTGCCATCATCCACCACACTGATCTTCTGAGGTTTGGCATCAGCCCACTGCTGGAAGTGATGGGCGAAACGATGATTGGAGATGACAACAAATTCATCGACCAACCCTGCACCATCGATATCGTCGACAAGCCAATCGAGGATGGTCTTATCGCCGACCTTCAGCAGTGGTTTGGGAAAGTTTTCTGTCAAAGGATAAAGTCGCGTTGCATAGCCTGCAGCAAGAATCAAACATTTCATATAATCAGATTTTAAAAAGGAAGTAATAAGGGAGTTAAAAAGGGAGCGCTTTACAACCTCACACCATCGGCACTGTCGCAGATGTGTACGGAATATTTGCCTCGCAATTCGGGGAAAGCCTTAAGGTACTCATCCCCAACCCTCTGACGAATGTGATCGACAAAAGCTGGATCGACAAGTGCCATACAGCAACCCTTGAAGCCGGCCCCACTGAAGCGACCGCCATAGACGCCATCGGTGGTGGTGAGAATCTCGTAGAGCTTCTTCAGCTCGGGCGAACCCGTCTCCCAGTTGTATATGCTGCTGTGACCACTCTCGAAGCTCAGTCGTCCGAACTCCTCGATGTCGCCCCTGCGCCATGCTTCGGCACCTTGCTGCACGCGGTCGAACTCGGTGAACCAGTGTTCGGCACGCAGCTGCCAGTTACGTGGCAGACGGTCGCGATACTCGTCGTAGACACTGCGTGGGATGTCGCGCATGTTGGTCTCGTTGAACTTGCCATACTCGATGCCAGCATAGGCTGCCAAGGCATAGGCAGCAGAGCGAAGCTCGTCGACACGCATGTTGAACTTGCTGCCTGCCAGCGTGCGCTCGACACCACTAAAGAAGATGGCTATCTTGTAGGGCTTCATGAGGGGCGACGTGGGGATGAGCTCGTACTCGTCGTTGAGGGTGTCGAGATAGAGCAGATGATCCTTCTGCGAATACATCTCGCAACTCTGGTCGAGCTTACCACTGCTGACGCCCACATAGTCGTTCTCGGCACCCACGCTCATCATAATGAGTTCGAGGGGCGTAGGATGGACATCGTTGACATCGCACAACGCCTTGAGGAAGACGAGCACAACAGCAGCCGAACTGCTGAGGCCACCGATGGGGAGTGAACCCTCGATGACACCACTCAAGCCGCAATGCAGGGGGTATTTCTCGGCTAGCTTGATGGTGGCACCGCGCAAGTAGTCGGCCCAGTCATTCTGCTTGTGTTTGGGCACTTCGCGTACGTGCCATTGGGCACGTTTGCCAAACTGCAGGGAGCAGAGTTCGACAACGCCATTTGTCTTGACATTATAGGCAATGTGAATGCCCTTGTCGATGGCAAGACCTGTGATCTTGCCTAAATTGTGATCGCTATGCGCTCCGATGGGGCAAATGCGGTAGGGGCAGAACGCCAATCGTTCTGGAACACGTTTATAGATTTCAAAGAACCTTTCCTGACAAACCATGATTCGGGGGATTTTTTCTGGTTTACTTAATTGGTACTTGTGGAAATAGCCACCCTCCGCTCAGAGGTCGCGAGCGTAGAGTGGCATTGTGATTTACTATTTATCCTGCTCGACCGAGAGACAAAGCTCGTCGAGCTGTGACTGATCGAGGTAGCCGGGTGCGTCAAGCATGACGTCGCGGCCTGAATTGTTCTTGGGGAATGCGATACAGTCGCGGATACTGTCAAGACCGGCAAAGAGGCTGACGAAACGGTCGAGACCATAGGCCAAACCACCATGAGGAGGTGCGCCGAACTTGAACGCATTCATCAGGAAGCCGAACTTAAGCTGTGCCTGCTCGGGGGTGAAGCCAAGAATCTCGAAGATCTTCTGCTGCAACTTGGCATCGTGGATACGGATGCTGCCGCCACCCACCTCAACACCATTGACGACCATGTCGTAGGCATTGGCACGAACACTGGCGGGATCGGTGTCGAGTAAGGGGATGTCCTCGGGCTTGGGAGAGGTGAAGGGGTGATGCATAGCCATGAGGCGCTGCTCTTCGTCGCTCCACTCGTACATGGGGAAGTCGATTACCCACAGGCACGAGAACTTATTCTTGTCGCGAAGGCCCATGCGAGAGCCCATCTCGAGACGCAACTCGCAGAGCTGCTTACGTACCTTCATGGCATCGTCGCCCGAGAGAATGAGGATGAGGTCGCCAGCCTTGGCATTCATCTTCTGCTTGAGGGCGTCGAGTGTCTCGGCGTTGTAGAACTTGTCCACACTGCTCTTTACCGAACCGTCCTCCTGTACACGCGCATAGACAAGGCCCTTGGCACCGATCTGAGGACGCTTGACAAACTCCGTCAGCTGATCGATCTGCTTGCGGGTCAACACGGCCTGTCCCTCGCAGCAGATGGCGCCAATATAGGCAGCCGAGTCGAAGACACCGAAGCCCTCGGGGAAGAGGCTGTCGACCAACTCGCGCGAAGCATTGTCGGGCTGCTGGTTCTTGAGTTCGACAAACTCCATGCCGAAACGTGTATCGGGCTTATCACTACCATAATACTTCATGGCATCGGCCCACGTCATACGAGGCAACGAGGGGATGTCGATGTTGAGGATAGACTTGAAGAGATGACGGCTCATGCCCTCGAACATCTGCAGAATGTCTTCCTGCTCTACGAACGACATCTCGCAGTCGATCTGCGTGAACTCGGGCTGACGGTCGGCACGAAGATCCTCGTCGCGGAAGCACTTACATATCTGGAAATAACGATCGATGCCTGCCACCATGCAGAGTTGCTTGAGCGTCTGAGGACTCTGAGGCAGGGCATAGAACTGTCCGGGGTTCATGCGCGAGGGAACGACAAAGTCGCGTGCACCCTCAGGGGTAGAGTTGACCAGGATAGGGGTTTCGATCTCGAGGAATCCCTTCTCGTCAAGATAACGGCGAACCTCGAAGGCGAACTTATGACGAAGCTCGAGATTGCGGCGAACGGGATTGCGGCGGATGTCAAGATAGCGGTACTTCATACGAAGGTCGTCACCGCCATCGCTCTGATCCTCGATGGTGAAGGGAGGTGTCATGCTCTCGTTCAAGACGTTGAGCGACTCAACGAGAATCTCGATGTCGCCCGTGGGAATGTTGGGATTCTTGTTGCTACGCTCACTTACCTTGCCCTCTACCTGAATGACCCACTCACGACCCAGGCGGTTTGCCTGCTCACACAGAGCGGCGTCGTATTCGTCATTGAAGACAAGCTGTGTGATGCCATAACGGTCACGGAGGTCGACAAAGGTCATGCCGCCAAATTTACGCGTACGCTGAACCCATCCTGCCAGCGTCACACTTGCACCTACGTCACTCAGACGCAGTTCGCCATTAGTTTTTGTTCTAAACATTTGTATGATATTTTAAAAATTATCCAATCAGCTGAAGCTTGTTGGCAAGCATTCATAGATTAACACGCAAAGATACAAAAAAAAAGGAATCCAACGAAAGGATTCCTGAAATATTTTCATTTTAGTGATTGATAGAATAAAAAAGAGCCCTGAAGCAAACGTAGAGGAGAGTTAATGAAAAGGCCAGAGGCACTAGTTGCGCATCCTCCTTAAGTACGCCAGAGCGAGTATAGGCATCGCTGAAAAACTGCCGTGAATCGGACATTCGCGACTTGCAGAAGAGGTAGAGCAGGTAGGCAATGTAGCCGCACAGCACACCCCACACGGTGCCACACAGAATGTCGCCAGGATAGTGAACGCCGAGATAAATGCGTGAATAACTGGTGATGGAGGCATAGGCAATCATGGTTACCGTTGTCCAACGATGGCGGATGAGCAGCGACACCAAGGTGCAGATGGCAAAACCGTTGGCTGCATGGGACGAGAAAAAACCATACAATCCGCCCTCGTAGCCGTCCACCACATCAACAAGCCCGACCAAGGCGGGTTCGTGGGTAGGACGGAAGCGCTGCACCAATGGTTTGCAAATGCCACTGGCGCCCTGATCGGCAAGCAGAATGGCCAAGGCCACCATACCCAGCACAAGCATGAGATGACGCATGTCATTGCTGCGCATAAATACGACAAACAGAGCAAAATAGAAAACGATCCACGTACCGACAGTGGTTATGGTCATCCAAACCCCATCCCAATAGACGGAGTCGCTGCCGTTGAGAAGAAGCAGGAGCTGCTGATCGAAATGAACAAGTGACTCTAACATAGTTCTGCAGCTAAATGATTTCTATTTCGCTATTAGGAATCCAACCTTCCTTACCATCCGAAAGCCTTATCTGGCACCAATCTTTCATGCCCTTGTCGAGGATGGTCATGGTGGTGCCGGCATGCAGAACAAAGAGGTCGGTGCCCGTGTCGTTGGGAGTACTCTTTACCACCACCGAACCGGTCATGACGACAGCACTGTTGCGATTCTGCTGGCGCTCCTTCTGCTGCCATGAGAAAACATTACAAACAACAGCCACCATAAGCAGCACTACCGCTCCATAGAAGCCGCATTTCCTGAGCGAGATGGATTTGCCCACAAAATACAGGGCAAGCCCAACGAGAAAGAGAACGAAGAAGACAATACCGGTCCACACCCATCCGTTGACACTCATCATATTGAGCAGGGAGTGATACCAACGCGAGAAGAAGATCTCCTCCTCGGGCACGATCTTGTCGATGGTCTTCGACCTTGCCATCTGCAGATTGAAACGGATGTCGGAGTCGCCAGGAGAGAGAAGCAGGGCGCGCTCGTACCACAGAATGGCATTGGCAATGGAATCCATGCGATAATAGCAATTGCCCAGGTTGTAATAGACGGTACTGCTTTCGCCCGCCTTGACGATTTCGGCATAAGCCAAAGCTGCGCTATCATATCGCTCCTCGGCATAAGACTTATCGGCCTTAGCCTTGAGGGCATCATAATTGGCTTGCGCCACACAAGGCAGTGCAAGCAAGAGCATGAATATAGCAAATATGGACTTTTTCATATTTTTTTACTTTTTTATCACTTCATCAAGATGATCAATGGCATTGGTGGCACTGTCGAACAGTTTCTCCATGTTTGTGGCAGGATCGCCGGGTGCAAAGCGGGCGAACTCGCACGAAGTAAGGACGGACAGGAACTGCTGGGTTGAAGCATCGTCCACACCGTGTTCTTTCAACCTGTCGGAGATGTTATCTTTATTTAAATCCTGAACAGGAAGGTTGAGCTTGTCGGAAACATAGCCCCACAAGGCGTGCAACACCTCGTCGTAAAAGGCATCGGCCTTGCCAGCATTCAGCAGTTTGGCAGCTACCTTCAGGCGTTTTGCGGCTGCCTTACCGGCCTTCCGGCCTCGCTGCAGTGTGACGTTGCCCATAGCGTCTGACCTCTTGCGGAGAAGAAGAACGACAACAAGGCAAAGCAATGCGGGAATGACGTAACAGAGGATGTGGGTGAGGCTGGCGAACATGTCATCGCCGGGCTTTCTGACATCAGCCGAGCCCGACTTGATATAACGTATGTCACTGCCTATCTCTTGCAGGTCAGCCTGTCGCGAGGCAGAGGATTTGCCAGAGCCTTTTGCCACCTCGAGCGTGAATGGATTGGTCTTGATGGTGCGGTATTGCTGGCTTTCAGTATCGAAATAGCAAAACTCTACAGGACTGATGTTATAGGTGCCCTCGTGACGAGGAACGGCCACATACTCGTAGGTGATGGTGCCAGAGTTGCCTGAGGTGGAGAGATTGACGTCCTGATTGGTCTTTGGGTCGTACTGCTCAAAGTCGGCTGGCCACTGCACGGTGGGTGCGTTTATCAGCTTCAGATTGCCAACACCCTTCAGGGTGACACTCAGTGTGGTGGCATCGTTGGCTTCGACCTTACCGGGGATGAGCTTTCCGCTGATGCTAAAGCCTTTGCCTACCGCACCACTGAAGTTGGCTGGCTTCTCGGGCAGAGGATCGACAACAATCTCGACGGAAGGGGCACGCACAATCTTCTTCACACGACGTGACATGCTGCCACCCGAGAAGAATGCATCGAAGGGATCGGTAGATTGATCTACGGTGACAACATCTGCCTCGTAGTCGACAGCGGGGATGACCAACTTGCCTGACTTTTGGGGGAAGAGCACATACTGCCTCCACACCACCGTACCATAGTTCTTATTGCCCACGCGCTCCATGGTGAAGCTGCGCTGCTGGGGAAGTTCAATCTCTTGGGTGTGGAAACCATCGAGCTGTGGTATCTCGCCTGCCAACTGGTCGACGGTGACGAGCGAATAAAGCTTGTAGGTGAGAAGAATGGCTTCCTGCTCGAACACGCGCTTCTTGCTTGTGGTCACTGCGAAGTAAAGATCCTTAGGGCCGATATGTTCACCACTGCTTGGATCGTGAAGGCTGTTAGAGTTCTGCTGCTTTGCTGAACTGCTGGCAGAAGAACCACCATAGCCTCCGTAGTTGCCACCCGACGACTGAGACGCGCCTCCACTGGAAGGAAGCACCTCGACCTTTGCCGTAGAGCTTTTCACCTTCTTGCCACCACTGTTGAGCGATGCTGCGGGCAGAGTGAATGTTCCCGCCTTCTTAGGTGTGAGGGTATAGGTAAAGGTGGTGCTGCTGCTTTGCGTGGTGTGACCATTGATAATGCTCACACTGCTGCTGGTGCTCAGGGCAGGGCCATACAGCAATTCGAAGCCTTCAAAGTCGCCTTCGAGCTGTATACGGTCAAAGTCGCTGTTGTTTAGGATATAGGACACGCGTATCTGACGCCCCACCTCGGCTTGCGAAGGAGCATTGATCGTCAATTTTTGTGCAAGAAAAGTTCCAGTGTATAGCAACAATAATATTGCCAAAAGAAAACGTTTTCTACTCATCATCATATTAGTCGTTTGGGAGATTAGTCGTTTAGTCGTTTGGTGGTAACGAAAATTAAAAAAATGGAGAAAATTTTCTTTCTTTTCTGAATTTTCGTTTATGATTAGTCGTTTGGGAGATTAGTCGTTTGGTCGTTTAGGGGTAACGAAAATTAAAAAAATGGAGAAAATTTTCTTTCTTTTCTGAATTTTCGTTTTTGATCAGTCGTTTGGGGAATAACACCGCGCCAGCCAATTATGAATTATGAATTATGAATTATGAATTAACCTAAGTGAATTATGAATTAACCTCCCCCTTACCAGTTCTTCTGCAATCGACGCTGACTGGCTTGGCCTTGCTCTTGCTCGGCCTTACGCTGATAATAGCGGTTTATTCTGTCCTGAGCTTGACGCTCGTTCTGCATAGCCGCATTCAACAACTGCTCGGCAGCATCTTTGCTTATCTCCTGTTGCTGCTGCTGCCCGTTATTCTGCTGCTGATTGTTGTTCTGCTGCTGTTGCTGCTGGTTTTGCTGCTGACTGTCGGAATCCTTGTCTTTGTTCTGCTGATCGTTATTCTTGTTCTGCTGATCGTCATTGTTGCTTCCGTCCCCACCCTGATCTTTATTGTCCTGATCCTGGTTCTGATTCTGATCGTCACCCGAGTCATTCTTCATCTGCCACTGGCAAAGGGCCAGGTCATAGCGCGACTCGTTGTCGGTGGGATCGTTGCGCAATGCCTCCTTGTAGCACTCGATGGCATCGGCAAGAAGCTTCTGTTTGTCTTGCTGCTGCACGCTGGCTCCGGCCTGAAGAAGCACACCCATGTTATGGTAGATGTGAGAGAGTCGCTGGGGACTTGTCTCTCTGCGTGCTGCCTTCTTGAAATCCTCCAGTGCAGTGCTGTCCTTAAACTGATGCAGCAACGCTACACCTTTATTATATAGGGCCTGAGCGAGAGTGTCAACCTCAAGAGATTTCTGATATTCGGTTATGGCTTTATCCAACGAAGCGGTGTCACTCTTTGCTTCGCGATAATATCGATTGCCTCGTCGAAGGAAATCGCGATTGCTGTTGCTGCTGCAAGATGCCGCCAACAGAAGGAAACCCAAGAGGAACAGGACGGTGGTCTTGTCCTTGAACAGTGTTATCTTCTTGAAAAGATGATTCTCGCGGGCAAGAATCAGCACATCAAGCAGAAGCAAAACGATGCCTATCATCAGGAAGAGTTGGAATTTTTCGTTGTACTCCTCGTAAGCCACCTTGTCCAACTGCGACTTTGACAGCTTGTCAATCTGCTTGTTCAGCAAATCTTGAGCCGAACTGCTATTGTCAACATAGATGTATGCTCCCTTACCGGCATCGGCAATCTCCTTGCACATACCTTCGTTAAGTCGGCTCAGCACTTCCTGTCCGTGCTCATCTATCATGTAACCCGTAGAGCCTGGTATTGGCACATGAGTACCGTCGGGCTTGCCCACACCCAGCACAAAGACATGGATGCCTTTCTCTGCCGCTTCCTTTGCCGCCTCAACAGCACCGCCCTCGTTGTCCTCTCCATCGGTGATGATGAAGATGGCGCGATTCACATCTTCGCGAGGAGTGAAACTGCGCGAGGAGAGTTCGATGGCACGAGCAATATCAGTGCCTTGAATCTCTATCATAGAGGGATTGACCTGATCGAGAAACATCTTGGCCGTAGCAAAATCGCTGGTTATGGGGAGCTGCACAAATGCATCACCGGCAAAGATGACAAGGCCCATCTGGTCGTCGGGCATCTCATTCATCATGTTCGTAATCAACAGCTTTGACTTGTCAAGTCGCGAGGGCGTAACATCTTGTGCCATCATGGAGTTACTGATGTCCAACGCCACAACGGCCTCAATGCCGTAACGGTCACGCTCGGCCTTCTTGGTTCCATTCTGCGGACGTGCCAATGCCAGCACAAACATGGCATAAGCTGCCATGCAAAGCCAGAACTTCAATTCGACACGAAGCAGGGACACATCGACAAACAGCTGTTTTACAAGTTCTGGATCGCCATAGCGTGCAATGCGTTTGCGCCTCAGATAGAAACCCAGATAGTGCAGTATAGCAAAAACAACTATAAGCGCTAAAAGATATAAATAGATTGGATATGCAAATCGAAACATGTTATTACTATTCAAATATATTGACTTATTCCTGCCTATTCAATGAATACACAAAAACCATCAAGGGATACGCTTTAATAGGGTTGTACGCAACAATAGTTCCAATGCCAAGGCCACCAGTGCTGCCAAGACGAACGGGAAGAACTCTTCGCTGTGTGTACTGTACTGATTCACTCGCATCTTGGTCTTCTCGAGCTTGTCAATCTCATTATATACGTTGCGCAGACTTTCATTATCGGTAGCACGGAAAAACTGACCATCGGTGGTATTGGCAATATGCTGCAACGTCTTGGTATCAATCTCGACAGGCATATTGACATATTGCGTGAAGCCGCCCACACTCATGGGATAGCGTGCTGTGCCGTTAGTACCCACACCGATGGTGTACACACGGATGTTGAATTTCTTCGCAATATCGGCAGCGGTAAAGGGACTTATTTCGCCACGGTTGTTCGAACCGTCGGTGAGCATGATCACCACCTTGCTCTTTGCCTTGCTGTTCTTCAGGCGGTTGACGGAGTTGGCAATGCCCATACCGATGGCCGTGCCGTCCTCGATAAGGCCTGTAGCGGCCATATCACACTCCATGTGGTGCAGCATGTTGAGCAGAACAGCATGGTCGGTGGTCATAGGACACTGGGTGTACGACTCGCCGGCAAAGATCGTCAAACCGATATTATCATTCGGGCGTCCGTTGATAAACTCCACGGCTACCTCCTTGGCGGCTTCAATTCTGTTTGGCTGGAGATCCTCGGCCAACATACTCGTACTGATATCCATGCAGAGCATGATGTCGATGCCTTCCACACTCTTCTCGTCCCACTGACCGGTGACCTGGGGACGAGCCAATGCAATGACGGCCGACACGAAACAAACAATGCGGAGGAGGAAAGGTGCATGAACAAGACGCTCCTTCCACGTGTGATGCCGATAACGAAATGCCTCGGTACTGCTGACCCGCATCACGGGGTCGACATTGCGATGCTTTATCAAATACCATATTACATATGGTATAAGCAGCGCCAGAAGCATGAAATATAAAGGATTAGCAAAAGCCATATTATCTTTTATAATGTATTATTCTTTAACTCAACAGGTCAACCAGTCGAAGCACAACAAGCACTGCGACAAGCAACACGGCAATGATGCAAAGCGATATGAGGACACGCAACACCCACTTGAGCCCGATGCTGCGAATGTCCTCGGGAGTATACCTGGGCTCCTCGACCTTGGCATTGGGGTCGACCTCCAACTTCGTGTGGTTGATGTAGTTTACAGCTGCCACAAGATTGGCATCATTCTCATTGACCAATGTGTTGAACTTAGCAAACTTAACCAAGTCGGCAGTTTGAAACAGCTGGCGCAATTCGGCTATCAACGTCTCGTCATTCTCCTGCATCAGGCGTTCGATAATCTCGGACGAGGTCATATCCATAGCACGGAATCCATAACGCTCCTGAATGTAGTTGCGGAGTGTCTCGGTAAGCTGAGTATAATACTCCTTGCTGTCCTCGGCAGCCCATGTGCGCTCGGTCTTGATACGTTGTATCTCCTTCATTGCCACCTGATGGGGAGGGAGCTTTGCCTTATGGCGAATGATGCGGATAATGGGATTGCCCTGCTTAAGCCATACCAGCATGACGAAGATGAGAACGAGCAGGACGATGACAAACAAGGATCCGTATACCACGCCTGCCCAGTCGTCCCACGAGAAGGGCACTGCCTCGATATCCTTTGCACCATCATGAAACTCAACAAGTTGTGCTTCACCATTCTCGTCGAAATGCAGCACTCTATCCACGTGATTGGTATCGACTGGCACGGTGTAGACAACCAGCGCCAGGGGATTGGTCTTGTAATGTGTTGTATCGACAACAACATCCATAGGGGGCAGATAGTAGCTGGCAGAGTCGAAGGATGTGATGATGTAACGCTGTGAGAGCTCCATGCGCTTGCCTTCGTTCAGCATCTGAGTGTCAACAGGACACACATCAACGACCTCTACCCCACTCACAATCTGATTGCGCTTGCTTAATGCGGGAAATACAGGATGCTGATTGACATCGCATGTCACGCTCACCTTCAAGCCCGTCTGCTGTCCGATAAGTATCTGTATCGAATCCATCTCTGCCTTGACAGTAACCTGAGCCATGGCAGAGAAGGCAGTACAAACCAGGAGAAGCAGCAAGAGAAAAAGTTTATTTCCTTTCATCAAACTAAAATTCTTTATTTCAACTTCTTAGAGCAAAAAGGCTCATCAAGGCCGACACATAATCCTGATCGGTACGCACGCTGACCGAATCCACATTACTGCGGGTGAAGGTGTCTTGCAGTCGCTGCTGACTTTCCTTCCACCATTGTGCCTGGGCTTGGCGCACCTTGCGGCTGCCAGTGTCGAGGAAACGTTCAAAACCCGTCTCGGCATCACGCACCTTTATAAGCCCGATATTGGGCAGTTCGGCTATGCGGCGATCGTAAACCTGAATGGCCACAACGTCGTGCTTACGGTTGGCCACGGTGAGCGGAATACGGAAATCCTTCCTGTCCATAAAGTCGCTGAGAAGGAAGGCTGTGCAACGTCTCTTGATGGCCTTGGTGAGGTGTTCCACAGCTTGTCCGATGTCCGTCCTTTGACTTTGTGGCTGGAAATCGAGCAGCTCGCGAATGATGAAGAGAATGTGCTTGCGCCCCTTCTTCGGAGGGATGAATTTCTCTATCCTGTCGCTGAAGAATATGACACCTATCTTATCATTATTCTGAATAGCACTGAAGGCAAGGGTGGCGGCAATCTCGGTGAGCATGTCACGCTTCATCTGCACGGTGGTGCCGAAATTCAAGCTTCCACTGACATCCACCAACAGCATCACCGTCAGCTCACGTTCCTCCTCAAAAACCTTTACATAGGGCTTGTTGAAACGAGCAGTCACATTCCACTCTATGTCGCGAATGTCATCGCCATACTGATACTCGCGCACCTCGCTGAATGCCATACCACGCCCCTTGAAGGCAGAGTGATACTCTCCAGCAAAGATATTATTGGAAAGACCGCGAGTCTTAATCTCAATCTGGCGAACTCGTTTAAGAATATCAGAAGTTTCCATCAGACAAAACTAGAAAATCAAAGAAAACGACTAAGCCTTAGGGCACCTCTACCTTATTGATTATCTGACTGATGATGTCTTCGGTAGTAACATTGTTTGCTTCTGCCTCGTAGGTCAAGCCGATACGATGGCGCAACACGTCGAAGGCCACGGCACGAATATCTTCGGGGATGACGTAGCCACGACGCTTGATGAAGGCGTATGCACGACCGGCCAAGGCAAGATTGATGCTGGCACGTGGAGAACCGCCAAACTCGATGTAGTTCTTCAAGTCGCGCAAGCCATACTTCTCGGGATAACGGGTGGCAAAGACAATGTCGGCAATGTACTGTTCGATCTTCTCGTCCAGATAAACCTGACGCACAACCTGACGGGCTTCAATAATGTCCTTCGTGCTGAGAATAGGACGTATCTCCTTCTTGATGTCGCCGCTGATATTGCTGCGGATGATAAGTTTCTCGTCCTCCAACTTGGGATAGTCGATGATGACCTTCAGCATGAAACGGTCGACCTGTGCCTCGGGCAACGGATAGGTTCCTTCCTGCTCGATAGGGTTCTGGGTAGCCAGGACGAGGAAGGGATCGCTAAGCTTGTATGTGCTCTTTCCGATGGTGACCTGGCGTTCCTGCATGGCCTCGAGCAAGGCACTCTGAACCTTGGCGGGAGCACGGTTTATCTCATCGGCAAGAACGAAATTGGCAAAGACAGGACCCTGCTCCACCACAAACTTCTCGTCCTTCTGACTATAGATCATCGTACCAATCACATCGGCAGGCAACAAATCGGGGGTGAACTGAATACGGCTGAACTTTGCATCAACCAATTTCGAGAGAGTGCTGATAGCTAGGGTCTTGGCCAAACCGGGCACACCCTCGAGCAAGACATGACCGTCGCTCAGAAGACCAATCAGAAGTGATTCCACCAGATGCTTCTGACCCACGATGACCTGGTTCATACCGGTCACCAGATTGGTCACGAAAGCGCTATGTCTCTCTATTCTTTCATTTAGTTCTCGAATATCAAATGATTCTGCCATAATTTATATGTATTTTACTTATTACTACGTTGAGCTAAAACATATTGTTTTTACGAGATGCAAAGTTACAAAAAATACGCTTTACAGCCAAAGAATAACGCCTATTTGCACCATCTTTTAAGTAAACTTAAAACAGATTTAAAAGAAATTAAACATTACGATAGGAAAATAAGTATCTGTGCAAAAAGATTTTTATAATGTTCAACCAGCAATGTCATCCCGACGTAAGGAGGGATCTCTACTTTGCGACGTCTCACAAAGTCCAACAAG
>JAGHUS010000133.1 GCA_018064685.1 Bacteroidales bacterium
TGCAGCCATGTGAGGTGTTGAGGTTATACGGTTATACGGTTGTGAGGTTCTAAGGTGGTGAGGTTTTGAGGTTGTGAGGTTGTGAGGTTGTGAGGTTATAAGGTTGTGAGGTTGTGAGGTTGTGAGGTTTTGAGGTTATAAGGTTGTGAGGTTATAAGGTGTGTGAGGTTATAACGGCCTAAAACCTAAAACCTAGAAGTCCTAAAACCTAAAACCTAGAAGTCCTAAAACCTAAATCCTAAATTTTCGTGCAAAAGTACACAAAAAATTTGGCACTTCAAAGAAAAAATACTACCTTTGCAATGCAAACGGAAAAGAAGTTCCGTTTTTTAACTAGAAAATACCAAATAACTTTCTACCAAATCCCACTGCATCGCACAGGATTTCTCCCTATCACACATCATTCAACCCTAAAAGAAAAGTAGGGAAAGACTAAATGAATACTGCGCATCAAGACGGTAGGAAGGAAGTATAACATCAATACATTTATGCACAAAAAAGAAGAACTGGAGAAGATGAGTGACATAGACCTTGTCACCCTTGCCTCGAGTATGGGTCTTACCATCAAGGAAGACAAGATCAGCACCATCTATGACATCATAAACCGCGAAGCCGAACTGGCTGCCGAGGCTGAAGCCAATGGCGAGGCCAAGCCCAAGAGGGCACGAATAACCCGCACGGCTAAGACCAGCAAGATATTCAGCGCCGACCAGGATGGCACGCTGAAGAGCATGGAGACCAAGAAGCAGCGCAAGACGGCACTGAAGAAGGCTTCGGCAAAGGCAAACCCCTTCAGCGACGAGCCCATGGCAACAAGCACAACCGAGACACCCGCACCCGTACTGGAAACGCCTGCTGCGGCCGAGACCAGCACCGAGATGGCTGCGGCCGAGGTCAAGGTGGAAGCTGCCGTAGAGGCACCCGCACCCAAGAAGCGCGGACGAAAGTCGAAGGCGCAGAAGGAGGCCGAAGAGAAGGCTGCACGCGAAGCCGAACTGGCTGCACAGCAGGCTGCCATGGCTGCACAACAGGCTGAGGACGAAAAGGATAACGAGCAACCCACGGCCATAACAGCAGAGGAGAATGCACCCGAGGACGAAGAGATGACACAGGCACCCGAGGCAGAGCAGGAGATGATAACTGCCGAAGGTGAAGAAGGCTACAACGAGGAGCCCGAATATGACGAGGAGCAGGTGCGTGAGTTCTTCGAGCGACAGGAGCCCGACTTCATCATCATGAAGGACGTTCCCAAGCTGGAGGACATCTACAAGGCTGCCGGCCAGAGCAACGAAGGCTATCAGGAGATACCCGAGCACAGCAAGCCTGAGACAAGCCCCGCCGAGGAACCCGCCGAAAAGACGGAGAAACCCCTACCCCGCTACGACTTCTCGGACATCATAACAGCCGAAGGCGTACTGGAGGTGATGGGCGACAACACCGGCTTCCTGCGTTCGAGCGACTACAACTACCTGCCATCGCCCGACGACGTGTACGTGAGCCAGCAGATGGTGAAGCACTACGGACTGAAGACGGGCGACGTCGTCGAGGGTCCCATACGTCCTCCACGCGAAGGAGAAAAATATTTCCCTCTTATAAAGATCAGCAAGATAAACGGATGCAACCCCGAGGTGGTGCGCGACCGCTCTCCCTTCGAGAACCTCACACCGCTCTTCCCCGACGAGAAGTTCAAGCTGTGCAGCGGCAACGGCGACAAGCTGAGTGCCCGCGTGGTAGACCTCTTCTCGCCCATCGGAAAGGGACAGCGAGCACTCATCGTGGCTCAGCCCAAGACCGGTAAGACCATCCTGATGAAGGACATTGCCAACGCCATTGCGGCCAACCACCCCGAGGCCTACCTGATGATGCTGCTCATCGACGAGCGACCCGAGGAGGTGACGGACATGGCACGCACGGTAAACGCCGAGGTCATTGCCAGCACCTTCGACGAGCCCGCCGAGCGACACGTGAAGATTGCCAACATCGTGCTGGAGAAGGCTAAGCGCATGGTGGAGTGCGGACATGACGTGGTCATCTTCCTCGACTCCATCACACGTCTGGCTCGCGCCTACAACACCGTGACACCCGCCAGCGGAAAGGTACTGACGGGTGGTGTGGATGCCAACGCCATGCACAAGCCCAAGCGATTCTTCGGTGCAGCACGTAACATCGAGGGCGGAGGCTCGCTCACCATCATCGCCACGGCACTGATCGACACGGGCAGCAAGATGGACGAGGTGATATTCGAGGAGTTCAAGGGTACGGGCAACATGGAGCTGCAGCTGGACCGCGCACTGGCCAACAAGCGCATCTTCCCCGCCGTCAACATCGTGGCCAGCTCTACACGCCGCGACGATCTGCTGCACGACAAGCTCACCCTCGACCGTATGTGGATTCTGCGTAAGTTCCTTTCGGACATGAACCCCATCGAGGCTATGAACGAAGTGAAGAAACGTCTGGAGTTTACACGCAACAACGAGGAGTTCCTCCTCAGCATGAACTCGTAGACGAAACACACATAACAACCTTAAATCTATACAACTATGCGAAAGGCTTTACTATTGATGGCATTGGCAGCAAGTTGTGCTACCTACGCCCAAAAAGAAGTAGTGTTGAACTTCAACATCAGAAACACACACGACAACGACACACTGACACTGTCGTGGGGAGCCAACAACAAGTCGGTGACACCGCTCATCACGTCGATTGCAGCAAAGGACGCCAAAGAGGTGACGCTGCCACTGAACGAGCCTCGTGTGATAGTGATGGGAATGAAAGGACAGGCCAGCACACTGGAACTGCTGCTGGCACCGGGCGAGACGGTAAGCGTGAGCGGAAAGGTGCGAAACAGCAACAACTACCGACTGGAGCGCCTGAAAGTGGAAGGGGCCAAGTACCAGGACGAGTACATACACTCCATACGTGCATACTACGAGACGATAGACAGCTTGCAGGATGACGTGAAGAGCCAGTACAAGGACGTGGTGCGAGCCATCGAGAACAACAGGCAGACGCAAAACTGGCAGGCCATAGGACAACTGTACCAGACAAAGCGCGGAAAGGAGTACATAGAACGTACGCTGCAAACCTTCGAGGACAGAAACGACCTGTATGAGGAGGTGGTGAAGATGCACCGCAATACCTTCATGGGTCCCCTGCTGATGATACGACTGGCAGGACGACTGGGCAAGAGCTACCGCGAACTGTACAACATGCTGAGCGATGCTGCCAAGCTGAGCTACTACGGACGCGAGGTGAAGGACGAGGTATATCCACCCACCTTGGTGGGCGACATTGCTCCAACCGTGACGGTGAAGAACATCAACGGAGAGCAGAAGATGCTGTCGTTCATCAATCACAACAACCGCTACCTGCTGCTCGACTTCTGGGCTTCGTGGTGCCAGCCTTGCCACAAGGAGATACCTAACCTCATGGCCATATACAACAGATTCCACTCCAAGGGACTGGATATCATCGGCATCAGCGCCGACCAGAACGAGGAGGATTGGCGCAAGACACTCGAAGAGCAGAAGGAGCCCTGGTGCAACTACATCGACGTGAACCGTCAGGCCATAACAGAATATAAGGTGCAGTACATTCCCAGCATCTTCATCATCGACGCACAGGGCAATATCATTGCCGAGAAACTCAGAGGCAAGGAACTGGCCGAATTCATCGAACGACTGTTTGCCGAAGACAATAAATAAAGGTAGGTGTCTCGCTTGCCGAAAAAGACACGAAGACGCACTTTTGACGACGTTCAAAAGTGCGTCTCTGCGTATAAATCATTCAATTATGGCAAAAAGTATATCATTGCAAAAACAAAAGTGGAGCTACATAGTGAAAAATTACAAAAAAATCACTAATTTTGCATCCCGAAGAAAGTAAACCAACAATTGATTTTATATAATAATGAACAAGAAACTTTCCAAGGTATTGGTGCTCGGTTCTGGAGCACTTAAAATCGGACAGGCCGGCGAGTTCGACTATTCAGGTTCGCAGGCACTGAAGGCACTTCGCGAAGAAGGCATCAGCTCGGTCCTCGTAAACCCCAACATTGCTACCATCCAGACTAGTGAAGGTATTGCTGACAAGGTGTATTTCCTGCCTATCACACCGCACTTCATCACCGAGATCATCAAGAAGGAGCGTCCCGACGGCATCATGCTGGCTTGGGGCGGCCAGACGGGTCTGAACGTGGGTACAGCCCTGTATCAGAGCGGCGTGCTGAAGGAGTATGGCGTTGAGGTGCTGGGCACCAGCGTTGAGGCCATCATGAACACCGAGGATCGCGACCTCTTTGTCAAGGAGCTGAACAAGGTGGACCTGAAGGTGCCCGTGAGTCAGGCTTGCGAGAACATGGAGGACGCCGTGGCTGCTGCACGCAAGATCGGCTACCCCATCATGATTCGCTCGGCATACGCTCTGGGCGGTCTGGGTTCGGGCGTTTGTCCTACCGAGGAGAAGTTCAAGGAGATTGCCGAGAGTGCCTTTACCTTCGCACCCCAGGTGCTCGTCGAGGAGAGCCTCAAGGGATGGAAGGAGATTGAGTTTGAGTGCATACGCGATGCCAACGACCACTGCTTCACCGTGGCCAGCATGGAGAACTTCGACCCTCTGGGCATCCACACCGGCGAGTCGATTGTGGTGGCTCCCACTATGTCGCTCACCAAGGAGCAGGTTGAGTATCTGCAGGACATCAGCCGCCGCTGTGTTCGCCACCTCAACATCGTGGGCGAGTGTAACATACAGTTCGCTTTCAACGCTCAGACCAACGACTACCGCATCATCGAGATCAACGCTCGTCTGAGCCGTTCTTCAGCCCTCGCCTCAAAGGCTACCGGTTATCCTCTGGCCTTCGTGGCTGCCAAGATTGCCCTGGGCTACACCCTCGACCAGATTGGCGAGATGGGCACTCCCAACTCGGCATACGTGGCTCCCAGCCTCGACTATATGATCTGCAAGATCCCTCGTTGGGACCTCACCAAGTTTGCTGGCGTGAGCCGTCTCATCGGTTCGAGCATGAAGTCGGTGGGCGAGATCATGAGCATCGGTCGCTCGTTCGAGGAGATGCTGCAGAAGGGTCTGCGTATGATCGGCCAGGGCATGCACGGCTTCGTGGGCAACGACCACACCAAGTTCGACAACCTGGACGAGGAGCTTGCCAACCCCACCGACCTGCGTATCTTCGCCATCGCACAGGCTCTGGAGGAGGGCTACACCATCGAGCGCATCGAGGAGCTGACGAAGATCGACGTATGGTTCCTGTCACGCATGAAGCACATCGTAGACCTCAAGCACGAGCTGCAGCAGTACAACAGCCTCGACGAGATCAGCGACGAGAAGATGCGCGAGGTGAAGGGTGCCGGATTCTCTGACTTCCAGATTGCACGCTTCGTACTGAAACCCGAGGGCAACATGGAGAAGGCCAACCTCGAGGTACGCAAGGACCGCAAGCAGCGTGGCATCCTGCCCACCGTTCGCCGCATCGAGACTGTAGGCGGCGAGCATCCCGGGCTTACCAACTATCTGTATTTCACATATCTGGGCGAGGTAGAGCCCACCAATGCCGACACCCTCACCACCGAGGAGTGGAAGGCTCGCAGCCTCAAGCCTCAGGCTCACAGCATCGACTGGTACAAGAACGAGAAGAGCGTCATCGTGCTGGGTTCGGGTGCATACCGCATCGGTTCGTCTGTTGAGTTCGACTGGTGCTCGGTCAACGCTATCAACACCGCTCGCAAGCTGGGCTACAAGTCCATCATGATCAACTACAACCCCGAGACCGTGTCTACCGACTATGACATGTGCGACCGTCTCTACTTCGACGAGCTGTCGTTGGAGCGCGTGCTGGATGTCATCGACCTGGAGCAGCCTCGTGGCGTCATCGTATCGGTGGGTGGACAGATTCCCAACAACCTGGCCATGAAGCTGCACCGTCAGGGTGTGCCCGTACTGGGTACCTCGCCCGTCGACATCGACCGTGCCGAGAACCGCGACAAGTTCTCTGCCATGCTCGACAAGCTGGGCATCGACCAGCCCGCATGGCGTGCGCTGACCTCGATGGACGACATCAAGGACTTCGTCGAGAAGGTAGGCTATCCCGTATTGGTTCGTCCCTCGTACGTCCTCTCGGGTGCAGCCATGAACGTCTGCTACGACGACGAACAGCTGGAGCGCTTCCTGGGCATGGCCACCGAGGTCAGCAAGGACTTCCCCGTTGTGGTAAGCCAGTTCATGCAGGACACCAAGGAGATAGAGTTCGACGCCGTAGCCGACAAGGGCGAGGTTGTTGAGTATGCCATCTCAGAGCACGTTGAGTATGCTGGTGTACACTCGGGCGACGCCACCATGGTATTCCCCGCACAGAACATCTACTTCTCAACCGTTCGTCAGATCAAGAAGATTGCTCGCCGCATCGCTGCCGAGCTGAACATCAGCGGTCCCTTCAACATCCAGTTCCTGGCCAAGAACCGCGAGGTAAAGGTCATCGAGTGTAACCTGCGTGCCTCTCGTTCATTCCCCTTCGTCAGCAAGATTCTGAAGCGTAACTTCATCGAGACAGCCACCAAGATCATGCTCGACGCTCCATACTCTCGTCCCGAGAAGTCGGAGTTCGACATCGACCGTATCGGCGTGAAGGCCAGCCAGTTCTCATTCAACCGTCTGTCGAATGCCGACCCCGTGCTGGGTGTTGACATGAGCTCGACCGGCGAGGTTGGCTGTATGGGCGACGACCTGAACGAGGCAATCCTCAACTCGCTCATTGCCACCGGCTACAAACTGCCCAAGCAGAACATCCTGCTCTCGAGCGGCGGTGCCAAGGCAAAGGTGCAGTTGCTCGAACCCGCACAGCTGCTGGTGAAGAACGGCTACAACATCTATGCCACTGCTGGTACGGCTAAGTTCCTGCAGGAGAACGGTGTAGAGTGCCAGGTAGTGGCATGGCCCGACGAGGAAGGACAGGCAAACAACGTGGTGGATATGATTGCCGAGCATAAGTTCGACCTCATCATCAACATCCCCAAGAACCAGACCAAGCGCGAGTTGACCAACGGCTACCGCATCCGTCGTGATGCCATCGACCACAACACTCCCCTGCTCACCAATGCTCGTCTGGCCAAGGCATTCATCGAGGCATTCTGTGCCATGAAGCTCGAGGACATCAAGATCAAGAGCTGGCAGGAGTATAATGCGTAAAGAAGGTTTAAGGCTTTAGGACATTGGACTTCCAGACTTTAAGTTTTCGTGAAGAACTGTCCCACGAATCAACCTTAAAGCATAAAAACGAAGTTTAAGTAACTGAAATAGAACAATCAAGAATGAAGCGTGCAACGAAAGTTGTGCGCTTTATTTTTGGGAATTATATACTATTTGACCCACACCTGCATTGTCATCCCGACGAAGGGCTTTTGCCGACGGGCAAAATGCAGATCTCAGTCCAATCCTGCTATTGTGAGTCCTTGTTGGACTGGGATTCCTCCTACGTCGGAATGACACCCTAGGTCAAATCATATATAGTTCCCTTATTTTTTTGCAAAAAAAACAAAAAATTGAGAGCCGTAGAAGAAAAAGACAAGTCAACAGAACGTGGCACTAAATCTTCACAACCTTTTTGAACGCATCAAAATCGGCAATGACATGCGACAACTGGTAGGGTTGAAGACGAAGGGAGAATGTGCCTTTCACCTCCTCCAAGCCAAAGAAAGAACGGATGGTAGAGGCCAGATTGAAGGACAGGTTGTCACCTATCTTCATAAGGAAATAGGTGATGCGGACTAGCAAGGCACGATCGTCCTCGACCTCGTGCAGCGTGCGAAGCAAGAGAAAGGCGGTGGCAGGAGTTATGCTGTGCAGATAGGCATTGATGCGCACCTGTGCATCCCTCACGTCCATGACTTGCAGCAGGCCTTCTATCTCGCTGGGAGAAGCCATGACAGGCAGCAACACGAACAATGCTTTGCGCACATCCTCGGCATGCCCCCTCAACGAGGCGAAGAACGAGGGAACGGGAGCAAGCGAACAGGGAGTGGACTGAGTGGAAATCCAGCTCTTCAGCACCGTGACGAGAAAGGCTTTGGAGTTATAAGTCACGAGCACATCAGCCAGAGTCCAGAAGTCGTCTGTCGGGAGCTTGGGCATGAACACCTCGCCCAGCATATAACCGGCAGTGCGAAACTGTGCATTGCTCAGCGTGCCAAGATAGTCGGGTATAGACAACCATTGCCGCCCGTCCACCAAAGTGCGGAGACGAGCGGCAATAGCAGGATTGTAATGTTTATCGTTCACTTATAGTCGTTTAAAAGACTAAGAAACCTGTTGTTTAGTCGTTTAGATAAGGGTTGATTGCCATTTAGAAACGGAAGCCGAGAGTGGCAGTGATCTGATGACGGGTGAGGTCGGTGTTGACTGCCTGCAAAGCATTGGGAGAATGCGAGAAGACGAGATCTGTAGGCTCGTAGAAACTATAGAAGTCTGCCTTCTGGTTGGTCAGCTTGTAAGCCATATCGATGTAGGCATACTTCCAACGGTAGCCAAGACCCATGGTCAGCGAGTTCAAGGCACCCACCTTCATGTAGCTGGTGTTGGTGCTGAAGTCCATAGCAAAGCTGTTGAGGTTGAGCTGGTCGAAGCTGGGGTTGTCCTTGTAAGCCGAAGTGGCGAAATTGTAACCCAGACGTACAGAGAGTGCCTTGGTGGGCTTGTACTCGAAACCGGCACGAACATTATGCACAGCCTTCAGGTTCTCCTTGGTCTGCTGGTTCATGGCATCGTCCCAAGTGTTGCTGAAGATAGAGCCATGAGGATCGTCGATGTCGTTGTTGGGATAACCCATCTTGGTGACAGAATAGTTGGCGTACTCATAGTCGACATCCCATGCAAACTGCGTACCTACGGTAGAGCCGACACCCAGACGCAACTTCCAGGGAGTGCGGATAGAGTATTCGAGATAGCTCTCGGGCATCGAGGTTTTCTCTTTATCCACATGGTCGGTAAGCTGATAGTAGGTAGAATTCTTCAGCTGATACCAAGTGGGAGTCTCGATGGTGATGCCGAAGCGGAAAGGATTGTCCTCGATGGGACGGATGATGGTACCAAACTTCATGTTGAAGCCAAAACCGTCAATCTGCTTGTCGTTATAGAGCGAGTAATCGCCACGCTTTTGAGGTTCTGCTGTAGCATGACTCTCCTCATAATAATCGGTTTCTGCACGATAGCGCATGTGGTCGAATCCCATAGTGAAACCCCAATAGAAGCGGTCCTGGACATTGCCCGAGAGGTTGAAGTCGAAGCCGTCCAGCGACCCCCAAGTGCGCTGCGTGTAATAGTTAGCCTCGCCCGAATACTTATTATAGTACTTACCCTCTCCGTTCTTGGTAAGATACTGATTGCTAACGGCCAAGCCAGTCAGATTATAATCGGTGTCGTAACCATTCAGCGCGAGGTCGGCCACCTCGGTCATCTGCGAGAGTCCACCAAGATTGAGATTGTCGGCCGCAAAGGCATTGTTGAAGTTCTTCTTCTTCTGATAGTTGAAGCCCAGGTTGACGAAGTTCATCTTGTCGCCATCGAGCTTGACAGAGAAGACACCACCCATCTGATCGAGCGTGGCATGAGTCTGCGTAAGACTCTGCACAGCCTGCTTGTCCCAGATGGCTCCGGCAGTAAAGCCCAGCTCGCTCTTGCGCAGCATACCGATGCCGGCAGGGTTCCAGCTGATGGTGCTGATGTCGGCACCCAAGGCACCCATGGCGCCACCCATACCCACAAAGCGGGCCGTTCCGTATACGTCGCCCGACGTATTGACCATCTGGTCGTTGAGATAAGTATCTTGAGCCTGCATGGTTGCAGCAGCACCCAGCAGCATTGAGGTTAACAATATCTTTTTCATCTTGTTATGTCTTTATTGATTGTCTTAAATGTTGATGAAGGAAAGGTCTCTGTTCACAGTGTGGGCACGCATTATCTGCCGCCACGGCCACCGCCGCCACCGCCACCGCGCGAACCGCCTCCGCCGAAGCCACCGCCTCCGCCAAAGCTGCCACCACCGCTGCGACCGCTGCTTACACCGCCAAAGCTGCTGCTACTGCTGGTAGAGCGACTAGGAGTGGTGGGAGGAGTATAGGTGCTCTGCGTGCGTGTAGAGGTCTGGGGGGTGGTAGTGCGTACTGTACGATCGGTGTTCAGTGTACGGTTAGTGTCGAGGGAACGGGCACTACGATTGACATCGGTGGTACGAGCCGAACGGCTTGCGTTCAAAGTGCGTGAGTCGGCATAGCGCGAACTGCGCTCGGCAGTGCCACGGCTAGCCATATTGGTACGTGCGCTGCGCTCGGCACTCATGCTGCCACGGGTGTAGTCGAAGCGGTTGCCACGAGTGGCGCTGGCCAGACTGTTGGTGCGACCGGCACGGGCCGAAGAGATGCCTGCCATCGAACTGCGCTGACCGCCATAGCGCGAACCCATAGTGCCGGCATAGTCGTGATGATGGTGTGAGTAGTAGGGACCGCCCCATCCCCATGAGCCATAGTACCAGTTGTTGTAATACCAGGGACTATGCCATCCGTAGTGATGCCAGTAGCTGCCGTAATAAGGACCGCCGTACCAGCTCCAACCCCAACTCCAGCTGGGACCGTAGTAGAAGGGATCGTAGAACCAGGGATCGTAGAATGCCCAGTCATAGTAGTAGTCCCAGTAGTAAGGACTGCGTATGCCGCCATAGAATCGCACCAGACGTCCGCTGTAGTTGTAGTCATCCTGCTGCATGATGTCTTCCTCGACCGGCTCGTTCTGCTCGGTGATGTAGAGGGTGTCATTGCCGGCAATGACCTCGCCATAACGGCTGCCGCTGTAGCGACCACGACGGTTGTACTCGTCATCGCTGCGAAGCTTGCCTACGTGATAGTCGGCATTGGCATCGCCATCCACCAGCGACTCGTCGAAGCCGTAGGCGTCCACGCCACGCTGGGCAGGCTTTACCGTTACCTGCTGCGCTGTCTTATCCTTTTTCTTGGGAACAAAATACATATCATCGTCCTGTGCCATCATCGACAGTGGCAGAGCGAATAAAGCCGTGAGTAAGAGTTTTGTCTTCATAATACACGATTTTTTTAGTTTATCTGCTGCAAAAATACGCTTTTTAATCGACATAACAATAGGAAATCCCGCATTTCGTATAGGGAAATCCCGCTTTTAGAATTTTTTATGTAATTTTGCAGCATAAAAACAACCTGAAGTGCAAGCCGAGGGTCGGCAACATGCTTTTCCGCAGACCGCAAGCCTGCAACATAAAAAGAAGAAAAAGAGATGAAATACTACGAACTGACATTCCAGATAGAGCCACAGAGCGAGGTGGCACAGGACGTACTCTCGGCCTTACTGGCCGACATTGGTTTCGAGACCTTCATGCCCATGGAGGATGGCACGCTGAAGGCCTACGTGCAACAGGATTTCTACGACGAGGAGTCGCTGCACGGCCTGCTCAAGGCTTTCCCCCTACCCGACAAACGCATTCATTATGATATTATAGAACCCGAGGACAAGGACTGGAACGAGACGTGGGAAGCCGAAGGTTTCGAGCCCATACGCATAGACAATAGGCTCGTCATCTGCGACACACACCACGACACCACCCACGACGACAGCAATGCACGCCGCATACTCATCCATCCCCGACAGGCTTTCGGGACGGGCAGTCACCAGACGACACGCATGATACTGGCCCAACTGCTGGACATGCAGCTGGAGGGGCTGAGCATTGTCGATGCGGGCTGCGGCACTGGCATACTGGGTTTTCTGTGCCTGATGCAGGGCGCCAAGCATGTCGTGGCCTATGACATTGACGAATGGAGTGTGCAGAACACGCTGGACAATGCTGCGCTGAACTTCAGCCCCCATGACATCGAGGAGCGACTGGAAGTGCGGCTGGGCGACGCATCGGCCATAGATGGCGAGACAGGGCACGACCTGCTCATTGCCAACATCAACCGCAATATTCTATTGGGCGACTTCGCACGTTTCTCGTCGGCCACACGCCAACAGGGTGCTCACATCCTGCTAAGCGGCTTCTACAAGGACGATGTGCCGTACCTGCTCGACGAGGCTTCCAAGCATGGTTTCACACTCGAAAAGCAATGTTGCGACGAGGAATGGACCATGCTACTGCTGAAACGATAGAGATTTTTGCACTCACTCTTCAGCTCTTCATATTTCCAGACCATCTATTTGATTTGCAACACATTACAAGCATGAAGAGTTCATCACGCTCTTCATCACTCTTCATGGGTCTTCATAGTGGGTAAAAAAATATACATAGCCACCCCAAGGAGAACTTCGAACGTTTGGGAGGTTGGTGTTTTTAGGAGAAAATGAAGAGGGATGAAGAGTCATGAAGAGCAAACACCCCTCTTCATACTCATATCGAACTGTATATCTGTACATTATAAGCAAAATATGAAGAGCTGAAGAGTGAAGTGAAAAATCATTTTCGTTCAGAAAGACAACCGCTATTTTCTTCTTTAGCTACATCCAGAAACAGAAATAAACATTGTGCGTAACACACGTTGCGAAATGTCCTTGACGACCGCAGCGAGTGAATTATGCGACCGCAGCGAGTGATTTTTGCAACCGCAGCGAGTGATCGTCGAGATCGCAGCGAGTAAATTTTGAGACCGCAGCGAGTGATCTGCGAAAGCGCAGCGAGTTTCAGGAAAAGACGCTAGGAGATTTTCAAAAACATGCTAGGGAATTTGAAAAAAGACGCTAGGGAATTTTCAGGAAGCCCTAGCGTCATTTTTATTTCTTCGCCGTATATTTCTTGATGAGACTGTAGGCTGAATACAACCCGAACTCGCCCGCCTGAGACAAGTCGACAAGGCCTTTCTCGGCCTGTCCGATAAGAAGATAGGCAAGGCCACGATTGAAATACGCATCGGGCATGGCCGGATCGAGGGTTAGGGCCTTCGAGTAAGCCTCGATGGCAAGGTCGAAGTCACGCATCAACATGTGCGTATTGCCAATGTTGTAGTAGGCATAAGGCGACTCGGCATCGACAGCCAGTACTGCATGATAGTCGTCAAGCACCTTCCTCAAGCCTATCACCTCGTCCATCTCCAATGTGCGTGCATGATCCAGACCGTCAGACAACGCGCTGTGATTAGCCACCATCAACGAGTAGCGCAACTGGCCACGCAGCATCAGACCCACTATGTTTCTAGGCTCTGTCTCGAGGAACTTGTCCACATCCGTCATGGCACTTTCAAAATCGCGAACGTGATAGTAGTCCACCGCCCTGCGCAGGTATGCCATTGCCCCACCCTTGTTCGCCTCAATCTTCACCGACAGGTCGTTGATGTCGTCAAACACCTTTGGCAAGGAAGCTTCGGGCATGGCCGTCTCGGTGTTGGTGAAACGCAGCTTTGCCATGAAAGTATTGCGTTTATTCAACTCCTCAACCAACTGAATATATGGCACATATCGATTGATAGAAGCATCGCGCTCAAAGAAGCTGAAAAGGAATATCGGCATGGGCTGTAAGGCTGTCTGCTTGTCCTGGACACGTCCACGCAGTTCCGATGCATATTCGGTCTGCGTCATCTGCGGCTCCTCCTCCACCAGCATGTTATAGTCCTCCAAATCATGGTCTTGAGCCTTTCGTGTCTTCTTCGTCTTCTTGGGTCGTGGCACACCCTCAACGCGTGCCTTCAACACCACAAACTCATCCCTCTCGGCCCCGTACGTATCACCCAGTTTCCGGCGTATCTGTGCACGCAGCAGGTAGCCGTCGTAGAATTGCGGATACTCCTTCAAGATGGTAGAGAGGTCGCGCAAGGCACCACGATAGTCGCCTACGTTATTGAGCAGAATGGCACGATTGTAGATGGCAATGTAGTTGTCCGGTTCACGTTCGATGACAAAGTTGAAATCCTCGATGGCTCGGTTGTCATCGCCTACCTGGGCACGCAGCAATCCGCGATTGAAATGACCCACAAAGCTGTTGTTATTGAGGTCGATGGCAGCGTCATAGTCGTTCATGGCACCACGCAGGTCGTTGCGATTATAGCGCAGCAAGGCACGGTTCAGGTATAGGTCGAACTGACGTGGACGCTGTATGATGGCACGGTCCAGCATCTTCTCTCCCTCGACAAAGGCTTTGCGGTTGAGCAGAAGCATAGCCTTCATGCACAGTGCCGAGGCATCGAAGGAGTCGACCTCCAAGGCCTGATCCAGCCAGTGTTCGGCCATCAGCGTGTCCGTCTCTGCCATCTTCAGTTGGGCACGAAGCGTGTAGTTCTCGGCCGTCTTGGGCCACTTGCGAATCATGATGTCCAGACAGGAATCGGCACGATGATAGGCTTTCTGCTCGAACTGGCACAAAACCAGATTGTGCCAATAGTTGGCATCCGTCTCGTTCATCTCGATGGCTTTCAGGTAGTCGGCCTCGGCCTCGTCGAAGCGGTTGAGGTGGATGCGGCACAAGCCACGCAGGACATAATAGTTCTCGACGTAAGGGTTACGGTAGATGGCGCTAGAACCATCGACCTCGGCACCCGTGTAATCCTCGAGATAGAACTTAGCCAAGCCACGATAGAAATAGGCCTCGGGCAAATGGGGCTTGGCATTGATGACAGTATTAAAGCGCTGTATGCTAAGGACATAGTCCTCGTAGAACAAAGCACTACGTCCCATCAGCATCATGTGCTCCACATTAAACTGAGCACGTGCTGGAAGGCTTGACAACAAGCCAACCAGCACGAGTATGGGACATAGTATTCGTTTCAGCATAACGAAGACAATGGGGGAAAAAAGGAATTCTTAGCGCTTAACCTTCACCTTGTAGCGGCAGCTGAAGTTACCTTTCAGCAACTGCGAGAGCTTGCCCTTCACCATCGTCTTGCGCAAACCGGTAAGATGATCGGTGAAGACCTCTCCCTCGAGATGGTCGAACTCGTGCTGCATGACACGAGCCAGGTAGCCGTCTACCCATTCGTCGTGAGCATTGAAGTTCTCGTCGAGGTACTGTACATGGATGCGAGTGGGGCGAACCACCTTCTCGTGCACACCGGGCAGAGAGAGGCAACCCTCCTCCGAAGAATCCTTCTCGGTGTCATCGTATTCTACGATATGCGCATTGATGAAGGTGTGGATGTAGCCCTTGTACTCGGGGAAATCCTCGCTGATAAGGTCGAGGTTGATGACCACAAGACGGATGGGCAAGCCCACCTGTGGAGCAGCCAGACCAATGCCCTCGCTACGATCGAGGGTGTCGTACATGTTCTGTATCAATTGTTGCAGTTCAGGATAATCGGGAGTAATATCCTCGGCCACCTTGCGAAGAACGGGCTGGCCATAAGTGTAAATAGGAAGTATCACGTTGTATTTAGTTTAGAGATTAGAGTTTAGAGATTAGAGTAGTTCAGAGTTTAGAGTTTTTTAGTTGAAAGTAACTCTTTAGTTGAAAGTAGCACTTTAGTGGAGAGTGTAGATGGAAAGGTAAAGGCAAAGACAGCTGAAAGCAGACATCAATTGCCCCCATAAGTCATATAGTCGCGCAGAATGATGGTAGCGCTTATCTCGTCGACAAGTGCCTTGTTCTGTCGCGCCTTTCTGCCCAAACCGGCATCAATCATGGTCTGATGTGCCATGACGCTGGTGTAGCGTTCGTCGTACCAGGTGACGGGAATGTCGGGAAGAGCCTTGTTGAGCTGTCCCACAAAACTGCGCACTCGTTGCAGATTCTCGCTGTCACGGCCATTAGTCTGTTTTGGGTACCCCACAATGAAACGCTCTACAGGCTCACGTTTCACGTAGTCCAGCAGAAACGTCATAAGGTCCTTGGTGAGCACAGTGCACAGTCCGCCAGGAACGATCTTAGCCGGATCGGTCACAGCCAGTCCTGTGCGCTTGGCACCATAGTCGATGGATAATAGTCTTGCCACTTTTTCAACATAAAAAAGAGTTAGCACATCAAGGCGCTAACTCCTTATACTATATAATAAGGTGATTATTACTTACTATAGAGCAACCAAGCATCGGGATAGCTGCCCAGGAGTGAAGCACGGAATGAAGCAGCCTCATTCTTGGTGTCATAGCTACCAGCAACTACACGATACCAGTCGGCATTGTTCACTCTGGCCTTTACGACACGAGCACTGTAGCCGGCATTTGTCAGCTTGGTCTTCAAGCCCGAAGCATTCGACTGTACGCTGAAGCTACCAACAACAACACTATAAGCACGCAATGCGCTACCGCTGACAACCTCTACATTCTCGGTGCGAACACTTACATTGTCATAGTTGGCAGGCTGAGTGTTGATGGTAGTAGTTGTGGTAGTGGTAGGATTAACAGGAGTAACCTCGACAGGAGTTGTCTGCTGGCCTGAATTGTTCTGCACATAGGTAGGAGTCTGCTGCTGACCCGTATACTGAGAAGCAGCCTGAGCCTTCTCATATGCCTTCTTGTAAGCACTCTCACTGCTCTTGCAAGATGTAAACGCAAAAGCTACACAAAGGGCAACGCCCATAAAGAAAAACTTCTTCATTTCAAATAGTTTTATTGTAGTAATGATTAATTTTCGCACAAAGATAATGATTTTATACAAATAATCAAACCAATATGCACAAAAAAAAAGTTAAAATAGGCGAAAGTCCTTTGCACATTACAAAAAAACCACTATCTTTGCGTACAACTTAACAAAAAAGTACAGAGTTATGAAAAATTTAAGCGTTATCACAGCATTTGTAGGCGGAGCCATCTTGGGTGCTGCTGCCGGTTTACTTTTTGCCCCCCAAAAGGGTTCGGAATTGCGCAAGAAAATTGCAGAGTCTCTTCGCAAGCGTGGCATTCGTCTTAACAACAAGGAAATGGACAATCTTGTTGACGAAATCGCCGAGGAGATTAATGCCAACGAGGAATAAGCATTGCTCACGGGTTCTTCGGTCGTCGTGACGGAAGAACCCGTGCGTAGTTATAGTCTGACACACACTATACGGACATGGAAAACAAAGAGAAAAGAGCAACCATAACCGAACTCTTTCTGGAACTCAAGACGTACTACGAGCGACAAAAGGAGCACAAGACCTATCTCATTGCCGAACAGCTGACACGAGTTATCAGTTCGCTGGCTATCGTCATGGTGGTTTTCGTACTTGCGCTCGTCATCTTTGTCTTCCTGGGTATGGCCGTGGTGCAGTGGCTGCGCAACATCATCGACAGCGTGGCCGTTTGCTACCTCATCTACGCCCTGTTCCTGCTACTCATCCTCATCGTGTTCTACCTGAACAGAAGACGTTGGATCATACTCCCGCTTGCACGCCTCATGATTAGCGTTTTCATCAAGGCCGAAGAAGAAAGCGAAGAGACAAACAAACAATCAGAAAAGAAGGAGGACGACGACGATGACGAAGAATGACGAGCAGAGAATAGAAGAACTTATCAACAAGCGCCTCAGAGAGAGAGAGGACGCGATGGTAAGAATGGACGAAATGCAATGGCTTCACTACAAAAGGATGAAAGCCGAGAAACGTCTGAAAGCTAGCCGTAAAAGGCTGACTAACACATACAACATACTGCGACAAAAGGAGCAGCCCACCTCGCTATGGGGCAAGACGCTGTACTGGGTGGAGCGAGGACTGAACATTGCGCAGGGCGCCACAATAGGCTACAAGGTTGGCGATGCCATAAACATCATCATGGGCATCAGAAAGATGATGAAAAAGAGATGAGATGATGAAAAAGAGATAAATAGAAAGGTAGGCACAAGCCTACCTTATTTATTTTCTGCATTATTTCACACCCAATATCCGGTCTATCTGCAACAATTCGTCGTCGGTAAATGGAGCAGAATCGATGCACATCAAGTTCTGGTCCAACTGACCCACACTGCTTGCACCTATCAGCACGCTCGTCACAGCCTTGTGTTGCAGAATCCATGCCAAGGCCATCTGTGCCAGCGACTCGCCACGCTGCTCTGCCATATCATTGAGTACCAACAACTTATTTTGCAGTTCGCGTGTCAGTACTGACGATTTCAGGAAACGGCCCTCGGTCATACGCGAGCCCACAGGAATACCATGCAGATAACGATCGGTGAGCAACCCCTGAGCCAAGGGCGAGAAAGAGATGAAACCTGGACGAGGAATGAACGAAGCATAGTCGAGCGAAGCTTGTACGTTGCTTGAAGACTGTGCATTAGCAGAAGCCAGCCCGTTGCTTGAAGACTGTGCATTGGCAGAAGTCAGCCCGTTGCTTGAAGACTGTGCATTGGCAGAAGAAGCTTCACGGCTAGATGAGAGATTCATTGCATCGCCCCAAAGCAAATCGTCATTAGCGGGAACGCCATATTTCTGCAACTCAGCCAAGATGCCTTCCTCTTCGGGCCCGCGATCCAGCATGTTCAGTCGTCCTTGATAGATAAGCACTGGCACATCGTGCTGGTGAAGGTAGCGCAAACCAAACTTCAAGGCATTGAGAGGCCAACGCGAAAGACCGATGTATAGGGCCTTGCCTTGACGGACAATATCTACAAGAGTCTGGAGCGTCTCGATAAGGGGTGTGGCGGGATCGTAGCGATGACAGTAGAAAAGGTCTACGTATTCCAATCCCATTCGCTGCAGACTCTGGTCGAGACTGGCCATCATGTGTTTGCGACTTGCCCACGAGCCATAGGGGCCTTCCCACATGTCGTAGGCAGCCTTCGTGCTGATAAACAACTCGTCGCGATGACTCTTCAAGTCTTCACGAAGCAACTGACCAAGACGAGACTCGGCATGTCCGGGTTCGGGACCATAATTATTGGCAAGATCGAAGTGTGTCACACCACGCTCAAAGGCAGCCAGAGCAATCTCTCTGGAACGCTCGTAAGGCGTGGTCTCGCCAAAATTGTGCCAAAAGCCCAATGAGACTTTGGGCAGCAAGACGCCACTATCACCACAACGACTGTATTTCATACAATATTTTTTCTTATAAATAAGTAGGTGACCAGAACTCGTCTTGACCACCTACCCTAGATAATTAGCTGATAATTAAGCGCGAGCCTCGGCAATGTAGCCCAAAGCCTCCTTGCACTTGTCGGTAACATACTGCCAGTCGCCAGCCTTCACCTTGTCGCCGGGGAAGAGCTTGCTGCCCATACCCACACAGAAGACGCCAGCCTTGAACCACTTCTCCAGGTTCTCCTTCTCGGGAGCCACACCGCCAGTAACCATAATCTTAGACCAAGGCATGGGAGCCAGAATGCCCTTGACAAGGTTGGCACCCACCACGTCGCCAGGGAATACCTTGGTGAAGTCGCAACCCAACTCTTGTGCCTTGCCTATCTCGCTGGGAGTGAGGCAACCAGGGCAATAGGTGACGCTGCGACGGTTGCAGACAGGAGCGATGTCGGGGTTGAACAAGGGACCCACCACAAAGTTTGCACCCAACTGGATGTAGAGTGCGGCAGTAGGAGCATCTACCACGCTGCCAATGCCCAGTGCCAAATCGGGGCACTCGGTGTTGACCCACTTCGACAACTCGCCAAACACTTCGTGAGCGAAATCGCCACGATTGGTGAACTCGAAGGCACGTACGCCACCTTCGTAGCAAGCCTTTACAACCTTCTTACAAATCTCGACGTCCTTGTTATAGAAAACAGGAACCATAGGTGCTGCGGCAATCTTTGCCATCACCTCGTATTTACTGAACTTAGCCACTTTATTTTAATTCAAAATTCATAATCCATAATTCATAATTTTGGCAGGAAGACAGTAGTCGAACAACTTGAGTACATACAAAAGCTGAATTAAACTACTCAACATGACTTGGCATCTAAGAGAGTGCCACTTACGAAATACGAATAAATGATTGTTTAACAAATTGTTATGCTATTCTCACAGAACTTGACTGTATGCCATCAACGCTGAACACGACCATTGGCAGCACCGCCAGCCAGAGCCTCTACCTCCTCGGCAGAAACACAGTTGAAGTCGCCAGGGATGGTGTGCTTCAAGGCTGAAGCTGCCACGGCAAACTCGAGAGCCTCGCCCTGGTTGGCCTTGGTGAGCAGGCCATGGATGATGCCACCCGAGAATGAGTCGCCACCACCAACGCGGTCGATGATGGGATCGATGTCATAACGCTTGCTCACATAAAACTCCTCGCCATTGTAGATCATAGCCTTCCAACCGTTGTGGGTAGCCGAGAAGCTTTCGCGCAATGTAGAGATAACGTACTTGAAGCCAAAGGTATCCATCATACCCTTGAAGATGCCCTTGTAGCCTTCGGCATCGGTGCTGCCACCCTCGACATCGGCATCGGGCTTGAAACCAAGACAAAGTTCTGCATCCTCCTCGTTACCGATGCAGACATCCACATACTGCATCAAGGGGCGCATGATGCTCTGAGCCTTCTCGCTGGTCCACAGCTTTTTGCGGAAGTTAAGGTCACAGCTAACGGTGACGCCATGCTTCTTGGCTGCGATACAAGCCAGACGCAGACACTCGGCACTGGCATCACTGATGGCGGGGGTGATACCACTCCAGTGGAACCAGTCAGCACCCTCGAAGATTGCATCGAAATCGAAGTCCTCGGGCTTGCACTCGGCAATAGAGCTGTGTGCACGGTCGTAAATCACCTTTGAGGGGCGCATCGAAGCACCCGTCTCGAGATAGTAGATGCCAAGACGGTCGCCGCCACGAGCAATGAAGTCGGTGTGTACACCATAGCGACGAAGCGAATTCAAACAAGCCTGTCCCACTTCGTGTTTGGGCATCTTACTCACGAAATATGCATCGTGACCATAGTTGGCGCAGCTTACAGCCACATTGGCCTCGCCACCACCATAATTGATGTCAAAAGTATCGGTCTGGACAATACGACTCTGTCCGGGAGTTGAAAGACGAAGCATGATTTCGCCCATTGTAACAATCTTTGCCATAACGTTTTTTATTATATGATGATTATTGTCAACTAGAAAGTTCGAAACTCTTTTCTGCACAAAAATACAAATAATTTTCCATTTAGCACGTAACTTTAAAAAATTATGTGTAATTTCGCAATGAAAATAGAAGAAAAAACGTATGAGATTGAACAAAGAGACGACAAACGCCCCCATTCAACCCGTCAGTTGGCAGCGTGGCCTACTGGCACTTTCTCCCCTATTTTTCTTTTGCGCATTCTATCTGTGCAGCGGTCTTGTTGCCGGCGACTTCTACGCCACTCCCATCACCATTTCATTCCTTTTGGCTTGCATTATTGCGCTAGTCACCACACGTGGCATCAAGTTCGAAGAACGCATCACCATGTTTTCGAAGGGTGCAGGCCAGAGCAACATCATGCTCATGATATGGATATTCATTCTGGCCGGAGCCTTTGCTGCCACAGCCAAACAGATGGGAGCCATCGATGCCACGGTCAATCTGGCCATGAACCTCCTACCTGGCAACATGCTTCTTGCCGGCATCTTCCTGGCATCGTGCTTCATATCGCTGAGTATGGGCACAAGTGTAGGCACCATTGCTGCATTGGTTCCCATTGCACAAGGCATCTCGCAACAGACCGACATCCCGCTACCCATGATGGTGGGCTTGGTGGTAGGTGGAGCCTATTTCGGTGATAACCTGTCCTTTATCAGCGACACCACGATCATGGCTACACGCACACAGGGCTGCCGAATGCGCGACAAGTTCATCGTCAACTCTCGCATAGCCATTCCTGCAGCACTCATCATTCTGGCCCTGTACATCTACCTCGGAGCCAACCAGCATGTCGAGCAGGGCGCGCTGCCCGTAGATGTATGGCGCGTACTGCCCTACCTCACCGTGCTTGTCACGGCATTGCTGGGCATCAACGTGATGGCAGTCCTGGTTGTGGGCCTCGTGGCTTGTGCTGCTATCGGACTGGGTTTCGGTCACTTCAACTTCAGCGAGATGATAGCGGCTATGGGCAGTGGCGTGCTGGGCATGGCCGAACTCATCATCGTGACGCTGATGGCTGGCGGACTGATGGAACTGGTAAGACATAACGGCGGTGTAAGCTTTATAGTGGAACGGGTGTTCCGCCACGTACACAGTCCGCGCATAGCAGAATGCTGCATTGCCGCTTTGGTGTTTCTCACCAATTTCTGCACCGCCAACAACACCATATCCATTCTCACAGTGGGCCCCATCGCCAAAGAGATAGCCACACAATGCAATGTGGACCCACGTCGCAGCGCTTCGCTTCTCGACACCTATTCGTGCATAGCGCAGAGCCTCATACCTTATGGCGCACAGCTGCTCATTGCCGCCAGCCTGGCACTGATAAGTCCGTTGGACATTATACCTTATTTATATTATCCGTTCGTGCTGGCAGTCATAGCCACACTCACCATCTTCTTCCGACCCATCAAGAAGAACAAAACGAATGGGAACTATATATGATTTGACCTAGGGTGTCATTCCGACGTAGGGCTTTTGCCGACGGGCAAAATGCAGATCCCAGTCCAACAAGGACTCACAATAGCAGG